>JAOQAP010000051.1 GCA_025963465.1 Flavipsychrobacter sp. | reverse complement strand
GGCCAACCTTGGTCTTGCTACCCAGGGCCTCAGCGTAGAGGGTGTGCTCGATGCGTTTACCGGCGATATGGCTTTTGTAATGAATGACTTTAGCCTCAAGGTAGAGAATGTTACAGACTCATTTATGGGTCAGGCAGTGATTCGTCAGAATCAGAAACCCAGCCTCACAATGACCTATGTGCTGAAGATCAATAAGAAAGAGAATTTTCAGAAAATGCTGAAGATCGCTACAGATAATGGCTTGCAGAAATTGGGTGATAATTATGTAATTCCATTGAGTGATAAGGACTCTGTTTACATAATGCTTAATGACCAATACCTGATAGCAACGAATAAGCATGGATATGCCACAGGTTTTTTGGCGGGGGATTTCAAATCTCAAAAAATGACCCCTGCTACTGCCAAAGAAATATATGGCCATCCTACTGCTATGTATATGGACATACAGCAGTTGTTCAAAAACATAGATCCGAGCATCAACCATTCGGCACATGATTCAGCTATGATATCGGAAAGTAAAAAATTGCTGAATAGTATCTCATTAAGTGGCGGCTCATTTGTAGAAAATGCATTTGAATATCACCTGGACATCAACTTCATCAACCCGGATGAAAACAGTATCATAGAACTGATGGACTACGGGATGAGAATGAGTGATGCGGACAAAATAAGTGCGAAATAGGTCATTAAAGCGGCTTTTTGCATCATAAAGGACAGAATTAGTCTATTGATATTTCAAATAGTAAAACATATCTTTACGGTCACAGATTTTTCATAAATTGGTAAAAATTTTTCAATGCGCAGATCGTCCCTATATTGTTTGGTATTATTAGCAATGCTGCTCCCGGGTTTTTTCGGCTGTAAGAAGAAGAACCTGAATGCATTCAATAACAATACCGTTGTTGAAACGCCATATACGCTGTATTATACGGATACTTCGGGTAACCTTTATAGTACCAACGATGGCCTGGCCCATAAATTGGTGTTTCCTGCTGATGGATATCCATGCAGGGCGTTATGTACTTCCGGTCTCAATATATTACTGGCAAAGAACAACTTGTATGTAAGCACAAACAATGGAGTGAATTTCAACCATGCTTTTGACTCACTGCAATCAGTATACCGCAGCAGTGTGTGCAATTCCAGTTATTTTAACCTGAACCAATCGATGCTTATAGATGTGGCAGACTGGAACAGGGTATATACTGTAACAAATATTGTTCACAACCCGAGTGCCGGCATCGGTAATTACCTGGGCGTGGAATATAGTCCCAATCACGGTATACGTGGTTCTTTTGTTACAGAGGCATCGTATGATACAAACGGCCGTACAGGCTTGCTGCCTGTATCTATGGTCTCTTATTCAAGGCTGAAAAACGGTGTACTTGCAGGTATTGCTATTAACAGGCATGCTGATGTTTCAGGTGCAGTGGATACTGCTCATGCCCGCAACTTTTATAAGGAATGCGCTGATTGCGGATGGAAGGAAACAACTGCAGGGACATTTGTAACGGGACTTAATCAGGCCGATGGTGTACCGTTACCTCCTAATACTGTATATCCTGATACCGGTTTCTTCACACTCGGCCATTACAATAACCGCCTGATAGCAATAGATCATACCTGTCACAACGGTGCATTCTACAGCGATGATACCGGCCGCAACTGGGCCAAATACTCCGGCCTGCCTACCAATGTTCAGCTATTGTGCATAGCTTCTCCGTTTGAAGAGATATGCCTTGTTGGTACTTTTGGCGCGGGACTGTACAGGCTTAATGTGAATACACAAACATTTGAGCTTAACAACCGGGGACTTACCGGGGACCTGGTAGTGCGCAACATAGCTGCCAAAACGAACTATTATAAGAATAAGACCACTAAAAGGTTCATTTACCTTGCTACCAATAAGGGAATTTACCAAAGCACAGATGATGGTAACAACTGGGTACTTACCATACCTGGTAACTTTGTAGCGGTTTATTAGTCGCTGTCATCATCACCTAAAAAATGCTCCAGGTCACGCCGCTGTTTCTTAGTGGGGTGACCTGTTTTACTTTGACGCTTACCGGTGTAAAAGCTGGTACCCTGGTGTTGGTTCAGCTGTTTATCTTCTTCCGATGTTATATCCAGGTAGTTGTTCACAGCTACTTCGTAGGCAACCCTGCTGTGCAGCAGGCCCGTTACCTCTATTGTCCAGCGGCGGGCAGGGGTCTTTATGGTGTAGCGGTCGCCGAGCGCCACGGTGCGTGATGGTTTTATATTAGCGCCATTCAGTTTCACTTTGCCTTCATCTATAGCATCTGTAGCCTGTGTACGTGTCTTGAAGATACGTATGGCCCAGAGATATTTATCGAGTCGTAGCTTTTCCATTTTTTGAAGTAGAAAGTATATAGTCGAAAGTAGAAAGTATTTGGTAAATAGTAGTTAGTCGCGAGTATAGATTTTTGGGAACTGTTTTCCTGTTGCTGTTTATTGTTCCAGTGAATGAATGCCGCGGAATATCCTGTTCCAGCGAATACCTGCTGAACCGCCACTAAACCAGACGAACCATGCCTTGCCCACTACATGGTCTATAGGTACGAAGCCCCAATACCTGGAGTCGAGCGAGTTGTGGCGATTGTCGCCCATCATCCAGTAGTAGTCCATCTTAAAGGTATAAGAAGCGGCTTCCTGCCCGTTGATGATAAACTTACCGTCACGCTCTTCCAGCATATTGTGCTCATAATTGCGGATGATGCGGCGGTATATGGCTATGTTCTGCGGGGTTAGTGTTACCGTAACACCCTGTTTTGGAATGGTGAGCGGGCCAAAATTGTCCCTGTTCCATTTATAGTTGACCGTATCCAGCGGGAATACCCAATCCACAGGATCGGTAGGGGCGGTGGCCGTCGGAGGCATGCTGAGTTCTACAGACGATACATTAGCTGCGTGCGCCATGGCTGCCAACTGATCATTGGCGAGGTTGTAAACATACTCGCCATTGCTGCCCATGCCTGCCAGCTCAAAGCTGCCATCTACACCGGGAGCGGTACCGTTCGTGCGCACCACATAATTCAATTTGGAGTGCGGGTACAGTACATTGGGCTGACCGTTTATATACACCCTTGCGTTCTTTATCTCCAGCACATCGCCGGGTATGGCTACACAACGCTTTATGTAATTCTCTTTTTTATCTATAGGGCGTACTATGATGGAGAACCTGTTCAGTATCCTGTCGCGGCCCACGGCACGGCATGCCTGGTAATAGTCCTGCTCCGGCTGCTCAGCCATTACTGTATCTCCGCATGGGTAGTTAAATACGACCACATCATTGCGCTCTACGTGACCAAAGCCCGGCAGGCGGTGATAGCTCCATTGTACCGATTCATTATAAGACTTGCCACCTGTGAACGGCATAGTATTGTGTACGAGGGGCAGGGCAATGGGGGTGATGGGTACGCGCGGCCCATAAGACATTTTGCTGACGAACAGGTAGTCATTAATGAGCATGGTGCCTTCCATAGACCCGGTAGGGATGGTAAATGCTTCGAAAAAAAAGGTGCGTATAAGCGTGGCTGCAACGATAGCAAATACTGCGGCGTCTAACCATTCGCGCCAAACCGGTTTCCTCTTTTTCATTCTTTTTGTAAGGGTCGTATATTTTATGCTGCCAAAAGTAACAACTTCCTACATAGTCTGAATCAGAATTTACTGAATTAAAGGATTTTCAGAATTACTTTATGATGCTTGTAACACTGCGCGACTACTTCCGGTTTTTTTAGGGGGCGGAAGTTGTCTGAACTACAGCTGGCGAAGAAAGAATTTTAAAACCACCGGACATCCCGGTGGTTTTTTGCTTTAAGTATTTTTTTGTGTTTGCAAATCTAAAGTTAACGAGGGCTCGTATGTAAAAGGATAACGACCAGGTGAAGCCTGATCTTATAGGAATCATGTTTCATTGTTAACAATTAAAATTACAGATGTATGCAAAAAACTAACTATTTCAAGAAGGTGGGATTATTATCTGCCTTTTTGGGAGCAATGGCGCTGGGCCCGGCATATGCGTCCAGCCACAGGGAAGCTCCATTGATCTCTCATGATCCGCAGGCGGATAACACGGACCTGTATGTGTTCAGAAGCCCTGATGATGTGAACACGGTGACCATCATAGCGAACTATATCCCATTTGAGTCTCCGGAAGGTGGCCCGAACTATTTTAATTTCGGTACTAATGTGCGGTACGAGATACAC
>JAOQAP010000048.1 GCA_025963465.1 Flavipsychrobacter sp. | reverse complement strand
CTTTAGGGTACCATCTTTGGTCACGATCCTGCACTCATATTTCTGCCGGTCTTTCTGCCTGAATGATTCATCAATGATCTCTTTTACTATGTCAAGGTCTTCAGGGTGAACGCACAGGAGAAAATTAGTGATCGATGCTTCAATTTCGCCCGGTTCGTACCCAAGTATACGATACTGCTCATCAGACCAGCGCTGCACAAAGTGCACCATATCAGCCTCCCAGCTGCCAAAGTGGGCCAACGCAGCTGCGTCTTTCATCAGGGCTTCGTTGGCTATTACTTCTTCAAGGTATTTTTTACGTTCTGTTTCCAGTTTGCGTTTATGTACAGCAGCAAGCACAGCGCTTGGTAGCCTTTGCATCCTGTCTTTGAGTATATAGTCGCAGGCGCCCAGTTTCATGATCTCTACTGCAAATTCCTCTGAAATAGAACCGGTAACAAGAATGAATGGCGTGGTCAACCCTTTTTCATTATAGATCTCCAAAGCTTCACTGGCACTGAATTGTGGCATTGTATTATCGGCAAGGATCGCATCAAACTGGAAATCTCTTAATGCTTTGATGTAATCTTCCTTGCCGGTTGCCAGTACAGGCACAAAATCTAACCCGGATTCTTCCAGTGTGTGTATGATCAACTCCGCATCAGACACCATATCTTCAAGCAATAATAGTTTCAACTCATTCATATTACGCTCAACTTTTAGTTGTGATATTAATGCTAATAAACATTTTATTTAATTACTATATTGTAAATGTACAAAGAAAATACATTGGCGCTACCGTTAAAAAACGGTATAAAATGCAGAATGTTTTTCGTATATGCACTGCATTCGACACACATGTTATAGTAGTCAACAATTATTATGCCCAGATACTGATGAGAAATGTCTGATGACGATAATTTAGTGACTTATAGAAATATCCTGGGTATACTACCGTCAGAAAAAGGTAGTTATGCCCCAAAAAACGAGGTGTAGGTAAAAAATATCTGCCGGAATAGTAACAGGTAATCGAATTCCTCTGTATATTTATTAAACCAGCCATCTTCACTTAATCTCTGTTACCCAACCACCAATTTTTCAATTTTTTAAATTTTGATCCTGTGGCAGCAATTATATTCAGAGCTTTGGCTATCCTGGCAATAGTAGGTGGATTTATTATGAGGGTGAATGGATTCCCTGAAGGTGATTCTTTTATCAAACTGGGTTTGGCAACTCTTGTCGTTTCTGTTGTCGTTAGCTTTGTACGCATACCGCCTAACAGCAGGGGGACTTTTTAAAGTACCGTCCTGAGTTTTTCTATTATGCATAATGTCGCTGCTTTACCTCAGCAGCTTGCCGGGCGGGAGTCTTTTACTTTTGATATATAGTTATTCTGTCTTGCCTTTAAAGACTGCATAAATTGCCATAGCATGCCCATGGCCTAACCCAAAATCCTCTTTCAGCCAGGCAACTATTTCTCCTGCTTTTGTTTTAGGGTTCAGCGCACCTTTTACCAGGAACCCTTTGCTTTCGGCCAGTTTCTTAAAATCATCCGGGCCTTTGCCGGTCTTTGCTTTTATATTGTCAATGTATGCTTGAAATGACATAGTTCTTGTTTTATCAGTTATCGGTTTATTTAACGGGGTATGTATACGTGATCATCCATTGCGTTCCATACTTATCACGGCACATACCACAATAAGCGCCCCAGAATGTTTTGTTCACCGGCATTTCTATCACCCCTTCTTCCGATAGTGCATTGAACAGCTGATCTGTCTCCTGCTCACTTTCTGAGTGGATGCATACATAACAATTATTGCCAAATACTACTTTCTGTTCCATAGAGTCCAGCACATCTGTAGCCATAAATAGATGGCCTTTTGGTGTGGTGAGTGTTATATGCATCATCTTGTCCCGCTCTTCTACTGGCATCCGCTCGCAGCCGGGCATGTCGCTAAAGCGGCCAAAGGCAGTAAACTCGCCGCCAAAAACAGTTTTGTAAAAAGTCATAGCCTCCTCTGTATTGCCCTGGAAATTGAAATAAGCGTTTGTGCCAAGCATATTATTTGTTTTAAGGCAAAAATACAGGCAATAGCGTATTTGACGTAAATTGTAAATGCGACATTCTTTGGTGGGTGTTTGCGACAATTACTTTTTCTACATTTGGGCTATGATCAGTGTATCCGTATTAGCCTTTAAAAATGCTGTTTTAGCTGCTGTCTCAGACTCGGCATATGTATTTAATAAGGTAAATGAATTCCTTGTTGAGGCAGGGAAAGAACCGCTATTCAAGGTGCAGCTGGTAGGCTTTACAAAAGAGATCAGGTTCAATAATGGCCCATATATGATCACCGCCGATGCACTTTTTGAAGAAGTTAAGAAAACAGACTTAATCATTATACCCTCATTTACCGGCCATGCTACAAGCGCTACTTATATAAATAAAGACTGTGCGCCGTGGCTGGCAAAGCAATATATGAATGGCGCAGATGTAGCCAGTCTGTGCAATGGTGCGTTCCTGCTCGCCTATTCCGGTATTATGAATGGCAAGCAATGTACCACGCACTGGGCCTATGCCAATGAGTTCAGGTACTTTTATCCGTCTATAACGCTTGTAGATGAAAAGGTGATTACCGACCAGGACGGGCTATACAGCAGTGGCGGCAGCAATGCCTACTGGAACCTGCTCTTGCATCTCGTGGAGAAATTCACCAATCGTGAGATCGCCATCCGTACTGCCAAGTACTTTGTGATAGATCTTGATAAAAACAACCAGTCGGCATTCATCATATTCCAGGGATTAAAAGATCATGGCGATGAGGTCATACTGAATGCACAGCAGTTCATAGAGCAGCATTACTTTGAAAAAATGACTATTGACCAGATAGCTGAGCGTTTTCACGTTACCCGCAGGACGTTTGAAAGAAGATTTAAGAAAGCGACACGAAACACGGTAGCAGAATACATACAGCGGGTAAAAGTAGAGGCCACGAAGAAACAGCTGGAAATAGGCCGGAAATCGATCAACGAGATCATGTACGATGTGGGTTATGTGGACATACAAACTTTCAGGGAGGTCTTTAAGTGGGTAACAGGAATGACGCCAAATGAATACAGGAGCAAGTATAACAATCGGTAACAGCATGTTTTACCCATCTGCTACCAGCAGAAATATTTACTATTTTTACGTCAAACATATAGCACCATGACATCATCGGATATACTCAAACAACTCGAAAGCCTTGGGCTCGCATCTATAAAAAATGTGCTGCTGAAGCATGGTGTCAAAGAGCCTTTGTATGGTGTAAAGGTGGAGGAGCTAAAGAAGATACAAAAGGTAACAAAACAAAATAACTCATTGGCGCTGGAGTTGTATGCGTCAGGCGTATATGATGCCATGTACCTGGCAGGACTTATTGCAGAACCGGAAAAAATGACCAAAAAAGACCTGCAGAAATGGGTAAAGGATGCTAACTCTTCTGCCCTGTGTGCATATACTGTTGCATGGGTAGCGGCAGAAAGTAAGTACGGTATGGAGCTGTCTCAGGAGTGGATAGAGTCTGCAAATGAAAATATAGCAAGTGCGGGATGGTCCACCCTCACAAGCCTCGTGGCTATCACAAAAGATGAAGAACTGGATATTCCTGTATTAAAACAACTGCTTACAAAGCTGCCAAAGACCATACACACCAGCCATAACCAGGTAAAATCTGCAATGAATGGCTTTATAACTGCCGTAGGGATCTATGTAAAAGAGCTGCACGAACTGGCCAAGCAAACAGCTGAAAAAATAGGTAAGCTGACCATAGACGTAGGCGACACGGCGTGCAAAGTCCCATACGCCATAGACTATATAGAAAAAGCAGAAAGTAAGAACAGTATTGGCAAAAAGAAAAAGTCTGCGAGGTGCTGATGAACTGTCTGAATAAACCCTATTAAGATTTAGATGCGTTCTCTGTAAAACAGGTGAAGCTCTTACCATCGTAGCGATACAGGCCAAGGTCCCACGTACCTAACCATAAAAAGCCCGATCTGTCTGTTACAAAACATTTTACAGGGTAATTGCCCATTCCATCTTTCTCTATGAAAGACGTAAACCCTTTACCATTATAATAAGACACGCCACCATCACCACCAAACCATATCCTGCCATTGTTGTCTTCTGTGATACATGTAACACTGCTATTGCTAAAAGTACCTTTACTGCAAAGGCCGTCCTTTGCAGTAAAGTGAGCAAGAGATGGGGCAATTGTTTTGGATGTCAAAGGATCGTACCGGAACACACCGTGACCACGAAAGCTGGAATCATTTGTAATAGTACCAAACCATATTTTCCCGGTTCTATCTTCATAAATAGTTGATACCGAACTTTTGCTAAGAGCATCAGCGTTAGTAAACTGGTCTATATACCCGTTCCCGTCACAGCGGTATACGCCATTATGCAAGGTGCCAAACCAGATATTGCCATCCTTGTCTTCAATTATAGAGGTATAAGCAAAACTATTGTTTGTATACCTCAGCGTCACTTTAGTGAAAGATGCTCCGATTTCTTTGTTATGCAGTAC
>JAOQAP010000038.1 GCA_025963465.1 Flavipsychrobacter sp. | reverse complement strand
GGTCTTACATCACATCATGGGAAGAGTTCCAGTTTCATGATGGTGCGCTGGAAGCTATAAACATGTTGAGCAAAGTATTTGGCAACATTATAGTTGTTTCCAACCAGAGAGGTGTGGGTAGGGGAATTATGACGCTGGACTCATTGAAAGAGATACATAAGAACATGCGCGCAACTATAGTAGAGCATGGTGGCCGACTGGATAAAGCATATGCTGCTACCGCAATAAATGATGAGGACCACAACCGCAAGCCAAACGTAGGTATGGGACTGCAGGCGCAGGAAGACTTCCCTGCCATAGACTTTAAGAAAAGTGTAATGATCGGGAACAGCATCAGCGATATGGAATTTGGTAAAAGGCTATCAATGCACACTGTATTCCTGACTACTAAGCATGGGCCGTTTGCATTACCACATGATCTTATCGATCACCAGCATTCATCATTGTATGAGCTTGCTACAATGCTGGCACCTGTGGCCCTGGTAGGATAGTAATCATTTTTTACAGGCGATCTGTATCTTTGAGGAATAAATAACATGAGGAACTTCGCCTATTCGCTTCTTTACCTGGCACTTGTTGGTTTCGTGGCAACGATTATTGTGAACTTATTCCATCATTTGGGTTTAGGAGGTCGTATTTTTGTTATTTCACTTTTTTTAGTGCTATTCGGCTCCATTCTTAGCTTATTCCTTTCAAGAAACGGAAGAGATCTAAATGCCAGTCAAAGAAAAAAGGATCTGCTGGCTGCTACATATACATTTGCAACCATTCTTGCTGTATTAATTATTTTAAATATATTTTTTAAGATTTTTTATTTTCCTGCCCTGTCTGCATATTTGAGTATGTGGGCAATGATGAATACAATTTTTTATATTGCATCTGTTTTAATGGCACGTTTGAAGAATAAATAAATGCATTAATTTTATCATTTTTCGATAGAATTTATAGATTTTTTATTTTTCAGGGATTTTTTTAATTAAATAAAAACTTTTTACTACCTTTGCAGTCCTTTAAAAAATATGGCAAAACAATCTCTGATTAAACAAGACGGAACTATAGTGGAAGCATTATCTAATGCGATGTTTCGCGTACGTTTGGAGAATGGCCATGAAATACTTGCCACTATTTCCGGTAAGATGCGCATGCACTACATACGTATTCTGCCAGGTGATAAGGTAGGAGTGGAAATGAGCCCGTATGATCTGAGCCGCGGCAGGATCATATATCGCTACAAATAAAGGCATTAAGTAGTTTTTTGAATTTTTAATTTAATATAGAATATATCATGAAGGTTAGAGCATCCATTAAAAAACGTAGCGTTGATTGCAAGATCGTGCGTCGTAAAGGTAAATTGTACATCATAAACAAGAAGAATCCTCGTTTTAAACAAAGGCAGGGATAATTTTAATTTTTAATTTTTAATTTTCAATTGTTACATGGCTCGTATAGCTGGTATTGATCTTCCGAAGAACAAACGTGGTGAGATAGCGCTCACTTATATCTACGGCATTGGCCCTAGCACTTCACAGTACATTCTTGACAAAGCAGGTATCTCTTATGATAAGAAAGCTTTTGAATGGAATGACGAAGAGCAGACTGCAATCCGTAATATAATCAACGCTGAATTTAAGGTTGAAGGACAATTGCGCTCTGAAGTGCAAATGAACATCAAACGCCTCATGGATATCGCTTGTTACCGTGGTGTTCGTCATCGTAAAGGACTTCCTTTACGTGGACAACGCACACGTACTAACAGCCGTACCCGTAAAGGTAAGCGTAAGACGGTTGCTGGTAAGTAGAAAGCACCTAAGTAATAATTTACTGACGTCACTGCCGGATCCGTATTGGTGTGCGGGTAGGAGTGGTATTGGGAGCGCGGTATTGTACCGGCTTTATTTATTAATTGACTACCTCATTTACAAAACAAAATGGCAAAAGCTCAACAGGCATCTGCAAAGACAGTAGCTAAAAAGCGCATAGTGAAAGTAGATACGCACGGAGATGTGCATATCAGCGCTACATTCAACAACATCATCATCAGTATTACCAACAGGGCTGGCCAGGTTATTTCATGGTCTTCTGCAGGTAAGATGGGTTTCCGTGGTTCTAAAAAGAACACACCATATGCAGCTCAGACTGCAGCTCAGGATTGCGCTAAGGTAGCATCTGATGCAGGTATGAAACGTGCTGATGTATATGTAAAAGGACCGGGATCTGGCCGTGAAGGTGCTATCCGTGCCTTGAACAATTCAGGTATCGAAGTAACATCTATCAAGGACGTTACACCTTTGCCGCACAATGGTTGCCGCCCGCCGAAAAAGCGTCGTGTATAGTCTTTAGCTTAGTCCGCTCCATGTGAGCGGAATTTAAGTTTATATAATAACAAGTTTTTAGTAATCAATTTTTATAACCAGGCTGTTCCGGATCGGATTTTACGATTTTTAAAGGAGACGGGCAGCTAAACAAAAAAAATCGTCAAATGGCACGTTACACAGGACCCAAAAACAGGATATGCCGTATCTTCGGTGAACCAATCCTGGGATCAGGCAAGAGCCTGAGCAAGAACAGTAATCCTCCGGGACAGCATGGTGGTACCCGCAAGCGCAAAACAGCGAGCGAGTATGCAGTGCAGCTGAAGGAAAAACAGAAAGCTAAGTACACTTATGGCCTTCTGGAAAAACAATTCGCTAATACATATGTAGAGGCTGCGCGTCTGAAAGGAGCTACCGGTGAGAACTTGATCAAACTGCTTGAAGCACGTCTTGATAATACAGTTTACCGTCTTGGTATTGCACCTACACGCCCTGCAGCACGTCAGCTGGTATCTCACAAACACCTTATGGTGAATGGTGAAGTGGTGAACATTCCATCTTACAGCCTGAAACCGGGTGATGTGATAGAACTGAAGCCTAGGAGCAAAGCGAACACTACAGTTACCGGTATGATCCGTGGTAAGAATATCAAGATCACATGGGTTGAATGGAATGAAAAAGATATGAAAGGTACTTACCTCGCACATCCAGAGCGTGAATCAGTTCCTGAGAATATTAAAGAGCAGCTGATAGTGGAATTGTATTCTAAGTAATAGAATTTTTTAGTGATCAGTAATTATTAGTTTCAATCATAAAATCACAAATAATAAATTAATATCAATATGGCCATATTGAATTTCCAAAAACCGGATAAGATAGCACTTCAGAAAACAACTGATTTCGAAGCGCAGTTCGAATTCCGCCCCCTGGAGCCAGGCTACGGAGTTACCATCGGTAACGCTCTTCGCCGCGTATTGCTTTCTTCACTGGAAGGCTTTGCGATCACTGCTATCAGGATACCGGGTGCGGACCATGAATTTGCTACACTGAAAGGTGTTATCGAAGACGTAACCGAGATCATCCTAAACCTGAAGCAAGTTCGTCTTAAGGCTGTAGGTGAAGTAGGTGAATTCGCAGGTGAGAAGATCGATCTGAACATAAAAGGCAAGGAAGTATTTACTGCAGGAATGATAGGCGAATCACTGCCTAACTTCCAGGTAATGAACCCAGACCTGGTTATCTGCAATCTGCAGCCAGGTGCCGGTTTCCAGATGGAATTGCACATTGGTAAAGGCCGTGGCTATGTTCCTGCAGAGGAAAATCGCCCGCTTGATGCGCCACTAGGCCTGATAGCTATCGACTCTATCTACACTCCGATCAAGAATGTAAAATACACTATCGAAAATACGCGTGTTGAACAGCGCACCGATTTCGAAAAGCTGATCATGGAAGTAAATACTGATGGTACTATTCATCCTGAAGAAGCGGTGAAAGAAGCATCTCGTATCCTTATCCAGCACCTGATGATCATCACTGATGAGAACATATCACTGGATACAAAACGTGAAGAGAAAGAAACAATAGTGGACGAAGAAACATTGCTTGTACGCAAGGTGTTGAACACTCCGCTGGAAGATCTGGAACTGTCTGTACGTGCATTCAATTGCCTGAAAGCAGCTAAGATCAATTCTCTGAGCGAACTGGTACAGTATACCCAGGAAGAGCTGATGAAGTTCCGTAACTTCGGACAGAAATCATTGTCTGAAATAGAGCAGGTACTTCACGAGCGTGGTCTGCATTTCGGTATGGACATCAACAAATTCCGCAGGGGAGAAGATTAATTGAATAACAAAGGTCAAAAGTTGAAACCACTGGTTTAGGCTTTTGACCTTTGTATTTTACATAAGTTACCAAGTATTTAATTTAACCACCTCATAATTCCTGACACGGTATGAGGCTAAAACAACAAATGTCATGCGTCACGGAGACAAGATCAAAAATTTAAGCCGTACAGCTTCCCATAGGGCAGCCCTGCTTGCTAATCTTACAAGCCAGCTTATTGAGCACAAGGCAATCACCACTACTTTGGCTAAGGCTAAAGCATTGCGTGTATATGCTGAGCCAATCATTACCCGCAGCAAAAAAGATACTATGCACAATCGTCGTATAGTGTTCAGCTACCTGCAGGATAAAGAATCTATCAAGGAATTGTTCGGTGTTATCAGCGATAAGGTTGCTGACCGTCCGGGTGGTTACACACGTATCATCAAGTTGCCACGTCGTGCCGGTGATGCTGCTGATATGGCCCTGATAGAACTGGTTGACTTCAACGAGATCTACGGTAAAGATACTGATGCTGCTGCTGCTAAGAAAACACGTCGTGGCCGTAAAGGTTCAGGCGCTGCAACTACAGCTACTAAGAAAGCTGATGCTGCTCCGGTTGCGGAAGAAGCACCTGCTACTGAAACTCCTGCTGCTGAAAGCACAGAAGAAACAACTGCATAATTTTTTATCAGTACATATTTTAAAAGGGCTGTTCCACATTGGAACAGCCCTTTTCGTTTTACCTGCTTTTGTTTAGAGATCAACCGCACTATTTAGTGAGTTTTTTTACGTTCCATAATTTTGCAGAGCCGTCTCCCGCTGTAGAGATCAACACGGAATCATTGAGCATTCTAACAGAAACAACTTCTCCTGTATGGCCTTTTAGTGTTGTTAGCTGCTTATATAAATAAACAAAATTTTCTTTGTGATCGTTTTGTTCAGGAGCGTCGTTGATATTGCCGTTACTGTATTTTATTTTCCATAGCTGTATCTCACCTGACTTGTAGCCAATGCCTGCCAGTATTGACTTCGCTATTATGTCTTCTTTAAGAATAATGACACAACTGATGCCGCTATTTCCCCCAAAAGTAACAAGAGGCTCTTTACCCCCTTCTGCAGACCAGATACTGGCAAATCCTATGCCGTTACCGCTAATTATTTTCTTGCTGTCAGGTGAGAAGCCCAGCGCAACTACCGGGGCATTCCATTTCATGAATGTCTGTATCTTTTCACCATTGGTATTCCATATTGTTACAGCTCCGTTTTGAGCGCCCGTAATGATGTTTTTCCCATCGGGTGAAAATGAGCTCTTATTTATATTGTTACCAAGGTCATGGATCTCCTTTCCGTTACTGTCCAGTATTTTTGCAATATGTGCTTTTGTATTGAGCAATATGCAGTTTTTGTACGGGGAATAGATCGTTTTCCTGATGCCATTTGCAGGGCTTCCCAGGCTTCTTATGCCGCCGTTTTCTACATCCAGCACTCTTAGTGTGTCATCGGCAGAACAGAGCAGTACAGCCTTATTGTTCATTGTAAAGGATGCAGCAATAAGCGGGCTGTTTTGTACAAATGTTCTTTTGAAATTTCTCTTCGCATCAAAAATGCTGTCTATGCCGTTTTTACTGCCGGTAATGATCATTTGCCCGTCTCTCGATGTGTTGACATATGTTTCGCTGTTACTGGTAATGATATTGGTGTAATAAGTAAAATTATCAGTAAGCTGCGCGATCGTCTTTCTCACACTACCAGTTGTATCAAGGCTTGGGTCAGCTGCGGAGTCAAATACCGGCTTAGCAAGAGTAGGGTCATGCTCTGCAATAGCTTTTGCCCTGGCCATGATCATATAGGCTTTCCTCCTGTTTTCGGTATATTTTTTTTCATTGTGAAGTTTCAGGCTATAGCTGATACCTGCTATAGAAACGACGATCCCGACCACTATAGCTAATTGCAGTCGCTTATTCTTCACTTTCTGCATATCCAGTTCACGTTGCCGCTCATATCTCTTCCGGTCTTTTTCCTGTTCTTTTTGTATGCGTTTTACCTCTTCTTCTTTGTGTTGTAATTCTTCGGCTATTGCCTCTTCCTGTTTACGTTCATCATAGTACTTAAGGATAGGTTCTATAAGCGTATCGTGGCTTACTTCTATTGTGTTGTTTTGTTCCGGCCTTATAATGTGTGTTTTGATAAGGGTATCTATCAGTTCCCTTGTCATGCCCTTATCCCGCAGTATAAATGGTATTGGCATTGATATCCTTGTCCCGTCTATAATAAGCTTTTCTTCTATCAGGCGGCGTGCCGGTTCCTTACTTTCTTCCGGTAGCTTATCAATAGTATTTTTGTAATGGTTCTCAAATATCTCGTTTACATTGCCAAGGTCGGCAGAAGTAATAACGGTTTTACCAGTTTCAATTACTATGTTCTCGACAAACTTGCAGACGATCTGTAACTGGAATGTCTCGATCTCATTTTTTGCAACCTGGTTTTCTTTTTTATTCTCTGTCAGTGATGTTACTATCTTGTCCAGGCAATCATCTGTATAGGAGAACGGTGGCGTTATAAATTGTGCATCAATTATCTGGGCAGGCCATGCTATCGCAGCCCTTGCCTGGTTTGGTGTTAAGGGTTTTAGTTCATACCATGTTTTTAGTACAGAAGGAAATTGGTCTGCAAGATTATTCAGTAAGCTCAGCTTATCAGCCCTGATGGAAAGAACGAACTTAATGTTCAATGGAGTGAACAGCATTGTTGTTTCTTCTCTTGTGAGAAAATCATCATTTTCAGACAATTGTTCTCTCATAATGTCCCTTACTTCCTGGGGCACTTTTACAAAGAATAGTTCTGCGAGTTGCTTCTTTAACTCCGCCAGTTCATCAGCAGAGTAAGAGAATAATTCTTCGAACTGATCAAATATAAAAACAAAAGTGTCTTTTCCAGGATCAGCTATTTGTTTGTTTTTGATCAGGTACCATAGTTCATCCAGTTTATTCCTGTTAAGCGCGCTGAACTTTTCAGATAAGAAAGTTTTGCTTGCTTGTTTGTTCCCTTCAGTTATGGTATCCGTAAGCTTTTGCAGGGGGCTTACAGAGCTGCCTTTTAAGTAGGTTCCAAACCTTACAAATATGGGTTCAATATTTTTTTCTTCTTTAAATTTATTGAAAAGGCCGGCTTTTATCAGCGACGTCTTACCCAGACCTGAACGGCCGTATAGTACAATAAGGTTCTGTGTATGTATGAGTTCATACATGTTCCGGATATCTTCATCCCTTCCTTTGAACAGCTTTGATTCAGACTCTTCAAATGCTTTAGTGCCGGGGTAGCGATATAGAGATTTGGTTGAAGTATCCATTTTAGTTGTTTGTTTCAGCTTTTATCAGCTGTTCTATAGAGCCGATCAAAGCTGCGAATTTTGTTTCTTTATGTGTTTCAGCATTTAATGTATTCATATTGCTCACTACACTCATGATATCATCTATTGCTCTCCTGAAATCATCATATTGTGTGATCATCCTTACAGTACTTTCCGTGCCGCTCTTATCAGGTAGCTTGTCATACATC
>JAOQAP010000029.1 GCA_025963465.1 Flavipsychrobacter sp. | reverse complement strand
GTGAAGTCATCAAAAGCGTCAAATGATACCAAACGGCGTTATCGACTGCCACGCTATTAACCGCCTTCTCTTTACATGTTTTGGGTAGAGGAAACGATTGGATGCCACTGTTACAAGAATAATAACGATAATTATTGGTGCCTCCAGATGCCGATCTGCGATGGCCACAAACACACCAGACTTTATGAGACAATAGGTAGTTGAATTTTTTATTGCGCTTGGAAAACTCGAAATTCCGGTCCATTTGACGGGCCGCTTTTTCAAATACAGTCTTGTTAATTATCGCAGGTATAGAAATAGTCAGCCACTCACTTTCCGGTCTAACTCTAGTGCTGGATTTTTTGTATTTACGGTATTTGCCTTTTTTAAGTGGATTGTCAGGAACAACGGCATAAGTTCTGCCATAATATGCCAGACCAATATATCCTTTATGCCTTAAAAGTCTACTCAGAGTACTTGTGTTCCAGACACCCCGGGTGCTCATGCGAGGCTTTATACCGAGTACATGCAATTTTCTTATTACGGCTCTTATCGTTAATTCATCTTCCGCAACCCAACTAAAAATCATGCGTATTATGTTTGCTTCATGCTCATTGACGGTGTAATAGCCATGTGTTTGCCCATCTTTTTTGACGTAATTATATCCATATAGTGGCCGTGTAGTTAGAATATGACCCTCTCGAATTTTTCGCAATTTTCCAATTCTAAAACGCTCCTTTATTTTTGCACGCTCATATTCTGCAAAAAGTCCTCTTACTCCATAAAGGATTTTATCTTCGCTGTTAACAGGGGCAGCTATAGTTATGAAAAGAACGGCTATCCCTGCTTCTTTCAATTCATCCATCAAGAGTTCCTGATAGGAATATCGCCTTGCAAGACGATCGGGGTCATAAATTAAAACTGCTTCAAAACTTTTTCCTTTAGCGTCGGTCCGAAGCTGATCAAGAGCTGGTCGTTCAAGGCTGTCTCCACTCCATCCGTCGTCGCAATACTCCTTTATAATACAATAATTCTTGCTCTTAGCCTCATCATGTAGCTGGAGAATTTGAGACTGAATTGTCTGTTCTTCTTCTTGTCGCGCTGTTGAAACCCTTGCATATATTGCTACTTTTATAGGATTAGTCATTCCATTGTTTCTGATTTCTAATTGTTATATTGAATAAGACGTCGAACGCAGCGTTTAAATTTTCCTCGTCAGGAATGAAGTGATAATTCAAAGAGGGAGAGCGTTCATTGGCATTGTTGCTAGACAAAGGCCCACGCTCCCCCTCTTTAGATTCGACATTTAAACCAATATTTTGAGAACCTTTGTCTAGCTCACTCATAGTACCATTCTTTCATTTTCGTGTTAAGCGAATAAGAAAGGGGAAATATCTATGAGTCTATACCGGTGTTTTCTACTTCAGCGATGCAAATATTTCATCATGTCCTAGTTTGGCTTCGGTTATACTAGAATATCGTTGCACTTCACATCTCTGCTACCACCAAAAATCATTGTTTCAAAAAGTATAGGTTTCTTTTGTTTGCCAAATGAATAGTCCACACCAAGGAACACTGTGGATATATATGCATTTCCATTTGCATCATGAAGATGCCAATTTGCTCTTAAGGGAAGATATTTAATCCATTTTTTCACATCTAAAGTTCTTCGAACTACTTGTTGGTTATCTAGATAGTAGTACCACATTTTAGTGTCATGAGCAGGTGCTTTGTTTTTCATATAACCATGATAACATGTCTTTTCAATTGCCATATCAATCTATTGATACAGACAATTACGTCCGTGGAGACTATGCTTTTCATAAAACAGCAGTTCTATGAAAAGCAAAACAGAAACGTTCGCAAGCCTGATGGATTCATTCACGTACCGATATGATACCCGCTCCGTCTTTGAAGACTTCCTTACCATGTCCATGTGCGCCGTCACGCAAATACCCGGAGAGGGCAAATCCCACTATGAGGATCTATACCTGGAAACCATTGCCAAATATGCAAAAGACGAGGTGCGGCATGTCTTTCCGAAACTCTTTTCGCAGCTTATTGTAGA
The DNA here is from genome assembly GCA_025963465.1 of Flavipsychrobacter sp. GTDB lineage: Bacteria > Bacteroidota > Bacteroidia > Chitinophagales > Chitinophagaceae > Nemorincola. The sequence continues at coordinate 22,859 of JAOQAP010000029.1, read as the reverse complement.
AATGGAAGCACGGGTATCTGACAGTATGGGCAATGACGTACTCGGCGACTACTATGAGCAGCATTTCTGCAAAAGAGGGTCTGGACAGTTCTTCACTCCATTTCCAGTCTGCGAGTTCATGAGCATGTGTCTTGCCGGAGATGAGACCAAGGAGGCTGACAAGCCGCTGCGCATCCTTGACCCTACTTGTGGCAGCGGACGTATGCTCATTGCAGCCGGTAAGAATTTCGGCCCAGGCAATGAGTATTACGGAATAGACATAGACCATACCTGCGTCAAGATGGCGGCACTTAATCTGTTCCTCAATGGCCGGTTTCATTCCGAGGTCATGTGCGCGGATGCTTTGCGGCAGGACGACTTTCGAATAAGCTATGCGATATCCATGCTGCCCCTCGGCATATTCAGGATCGAGGATAAGGAGAAGTCTAAGCTCTGGCATATGCACAAGAATTCCTTTGAAAAGAAAAACCGTGACGCTCCAAAGGCAGCGCTGAAATTTATCTCGGAAGATTCGGACATGGGCGGAAAAGGCACACAAATGAACTTATTTTAAAAACAACCCAATGGGTTGTTTTTTGCTCATGCTATTGATCGAGCGCCTCTATCTCCCTTAACAGTCGTGGGTGTCTTGTTTTAATGAATACGATCTCGTCAGCACCTAGAACTCTCTCGTTTCCCGATACGACAATATTGCCATCATGGATTGCGTAACTGACGCCTCCTCCAAAGCTGTCCGTGCAGACAATTATCGTCTTCGTTTCGCCTTTATTCTTAATAAGGTTGATTGAGTAGCTTGGAGGAAATGGATCGCTCCAGGTTAGGCCTTTGGGTATTTTTCCGATAGCCTCAAGACCATCTACCTGTAGCTTCTGTAGGTTTATTACCCTCATGGTATTTGTTTGGCTAACACGCCGCTTTAATTAATAAACTACAGCATATCACTTTTTGAGTACTTATGTCATTCCCCGATTTTAGAACTATTTTAATCGCCTTTGTGTAAGTTGTCGAAGTCGAACACATGGTGTGGCTTTCACTTGCCCGGTCCCGGGTTTTCTTTATGTCCGCATCGCCCTTGAATATCGATTCATTGATATTTCTCTCTCGTTACCGTCCTCACTTATTTTTCAGATACTCAAAGCATGGCCCCGAAGTTCACAGGTTACCGCCTCAGGAAAAGCAGGAAGCTGTTCGGCCTCTCCCAGCGGGAGGCAGCCCTCCTGCTTGGCGTGACGCCGACCCAGCTCATGGAATGGGAATGCGGCAAGCGCATGCCGATGGGACGGAACCTGTTCAAGCTTGGCGTCCTCTATAAGCGGCTCATCGAAGACATCTACTACGAGGAGCGGCTGGAGGCCATACGGGAGGTCGAGGCCAACAGGCGTAAGTACGGCATCCTTGGAACCGACAGGCCGCCCTAACTGACAACTGCATTCGTGCACGCGTATTGAACGTGTTTTTATCAACATGCTTTTTCTCTGTGCCTGTGTAGTGTATTTCCCCTCTTTTAGTATCGATCGACTAGCCGCTCGCTTTATTTATTAAAAATAAATAACGATAAGCGATCGAGTGAACCTGTGCATAACCTTATCAGAACTATTCACCAATCAACATTATGCTTAGCAAAGAAGAAAGACTCGCCCGCGAGATCGCGGACGCGCTCAACGACCCAGACGCCCTGCCGCTCTACATAAGCTTTGCAGAGAAGTACACTGAAGCGCACCTGCGCCGGCTGCTCCAGCGGGTGCTCTCCATCCCCCAAGACCAGATACGCAAGACCCGCGGCGCATTATTCACCTATCTGATCAATCAGAATTATGGCAAGGGTAATTCTCGGGATTAGCCCAGGCACGCGAGTCATAGGCCTTGCCGTCATCCGTAACGGAGAGCTGATCGAATGGAAGGTCAAGACCTTCAAGGAGAAATGGTCGTGGGAGAAGCGCAGGCAGATACTGGCGACCATAGCCCGGATATGCGAATACCATTCGGTTACAACCCTTGTGCTGAAGAAGGTTGATCCGTTGCGCAGCTCCCGCCAACTGGACAAGCTCATTGTCGCCATACTCAGGCAGGCAGAACGGAATCAGATCAAGACGGTGAAGTACTCCCTTGCTGACCTGGACTATGACCTACAGACCGGCAAGAAGCAAACAAAGGACAATGTGGCCTCGCAGGTAGCCGACAAGCACCCCGAGCTGCGGAAGGACTATCTACGCGCGCGAAACAGCAATAAGGAGTATCACATGAAAATGTTCGAGGCTGTTGCCATGGCCGAACAGTTCAGGGATCGGTAGGATTTAAAGCCTAGCGTTAGCTGGGCTTTAATCGTGCCTCGCAGTATCTACCTGTCGATATTTCTCCTTCCATGTTCCATGCATCCATTTTCGCATACACTGAACCTGAAACAATTTTCCTTAACAAACAAAAACGTAAACGTATGGAAACAGCGACAGCGCCAGCAAGCGCGAAAAAGAACGTACACGGTCTGGTGAACGACCGTATCATTGAACTATTGGAAGGCGGCATTGTGCCGTGGCGCAGCCCTTGGGCAGACGCAGGTATGCCGATGAGCCTCATCTCGAAGCGGGCATTCAGAGGCATGAACATCCTGCTTCTGGCCAGTCTCGGGTATGAACAGAACCTGTTCCTCACGACCAAGCAGCTTGAAGGTCTGAACGGAAGCATTAAGCCAGGCAAAAAGCCGCACATGATCGTGTTCTGGGGCGGAGAGCAGCAGGCAGGCGAGAACATCGTCCCTAAGCCTGGAAAGCTGCAGTATTATTCGGTGTACAACGTGTCTCAATGTGTTGGCATTCCGGAAGAGACAATCAGCAGTTGTATCGTCCAGCACCCGACAGGCATCCAAGCCTGCGAGGAACTTGTTGCGAACGTGCTTAACTGTGCTGTCATACGGCACAAGGAGCCGGATGCGTTCTATGACCCGCTCGAAGACTGCATCAATATGCCGAAGCTGAAAAGCTACGCACATCCGGAAAGCTACTATTCGGCATTGTTCCACCAGCTGGCGCACAGCACTGGACATCACACGCGGCTTGATCGCATGGGCCTTGTGCAGATGCCGGAATATGGATGCACGCGATACACGCTTGAAGAATTGGTGGCTGAGATCGTCACGAACTACCTGGAGAACCTTACCGGCATTCCAAGCTTGTTCATTCCAGATGAAGAGTACATCGCCAGCTGGATTCAGAAGCTTAAAGCTGACCGGTACCTCATCTTCACTGCGTGTGCGTATGCGCAAAAGGCCATTGACTTCATTCTGAATATTCAGAGTACGAAAGAAGAAGGTATTCAGGAATAACACTGATCGCCATGAGAACAACAAAGCCCAACACAACTGTTGGGCTTTAATTATAATGGTTTTGCAGGAAGGAGATCATACAGGCTACATTCGAATATCCTAGCTATCTCATTCAAGTGGCTAACATTATATTTCTTCTCGTACTTTCCGCTTTCTATCATTCCGATAAAACTAGTCGGCAGATCCATTTCAAAGGCAAGCTGAGATTGAGAAAATCCCTTCTCCAGCCTTTTCTCCTTCACTTTACCTATAACATACTTGTCGATCTTGGATACCATTTTTAGCCTTTGAAGGCTTCAAGGTATTTCGACTAAAAAAAATGTTCAGTCACCTATAGGTGACTATTTTAATTTTATTTATTATGTTTGCATTTAAAAAAATTTTACTAAAATGAAAAAGACCAACACACTCGTTTTTCTTGCGCTCATAGGAGCCATCGCATTTGCAAGCTGTTCAAAGGACAGCACAACTACCACACAACCGAATAACAATCCTACAACTTCTACTACAAAAGAGAACATGTCGGCAAAGATCGAAGGAGCAGCGTTCAGCAGGGATACGTGTATATTTTATTTCCAAAATGCATACGACACCACCAATGCGCTGATTCTTGACTGGCCAAGCTTCCCTGCGTCAGGCCCCAATTACTATCCGCTCATAGAAATGTCTATTGAGGACTATCATGGGATCGGAACATATACGCTGTATGGAAATAACTATGCGGAACTACTAAACGAACACTCCTTGGGTGGGGTAGGGTCATATGCTGAGGATGGGTATGTTGTTGTCACAGCTATTTACCCTTACGTTGTAGGCACGTTCCACTTTACGACTGCGGCGGGAATGGCGGTTACTGACGGCAACTTTGTTGCCAAGCGCATTTAAAAGAGCATTGCCTCTTTTCTTTCAGTAAATCGCTGACTATAAGTCATTTACTGCAGACTGATATGATGATAATAATTCACCATATATATACGATTTTGCGAAAAACTCCTCTACTCGCTAACTATTTTGTTATCTAAATGTGATTATTCTGCCATAAAAGAGGGTGCTCATAAGAATATTACTGACAAAGTCAACCGTTTAAAAACGGTATTTTCTGTTTTTCTTTTTTATAGTATCACAGTGTTAATCACCCACATTTATATACTTGTTTATGCTTAGAAAAATTACCTTACTCGTAATTGGTTTAGCTACCTGCTTCAAAGTTTTCGCACAGGATCTTCAGCATTGTTCCCCGCTTTCTGAAACTTGTGATAAACCCAATATTACAAATATGGGGACCATATATGGATGCGTTGGTGCAACGTACCCTTTTACACCTTACTTTACTGTATCCGGAATAACAGCGACAAGTTATTCATGGATAACCGCAGGGCCAACTCCTGCATCAGGTGTGTTTACACCTCCTTCTACAACTATACCAACAACTTCTATCACTGTTACCGGGACTTGTGTTCCCTATAGTTTAAAAGTAAATGCGGATGGACCGGAACGCATACAAAATGGAGGTTTTCAAACTGAATACAGTTGCTCTACCCATACTTGTTTCAGTACTTTTTATGGAAACGGCTGTGGGTCAAGTGGAAATGACGCTGGTCATATTAAGGTTGGTGATTTCTCTGGAGTTGCCAGTAGCTGTGGATGGACATTTGCCGGCGTAAATTGCTTTAGCCACACTGGAGATTTTAATTTAAGTGGTTCACGCATGCTAAATGTACATGCAATGAACACTAAACCATCATCTCCTGATCTGCCTTATTTCTGGGGTCAAACTGTAAATCTTTGTGCTGGAGATACCTACACGTTTTCGTATTGGGTTAGGCTATATGAGAAGTATTCCTCTATTGGTAAGTTGCCCAAAATTGCATTTTATGTAGGTAGTGCAGGTACAATTGGTCATACCTTGCAAAATGGATATAATTCCTATTCAATAGTTGATATAGCAGGACCATTTGGCACGTCTTACCTTGGTGCATGTAGTACGCCTGCTAGCTGGGAAAAGCATACATTTACGTTTACAGCACCTGGAGGGGTGTCATTTCTTTGTCTTTCTGATTATCTTTTTAATGACAGTAAATATGCCATTGACGATATTTCTTTAGTACGAAACACTTCGCAGACATCAACGGCAATTACTGTTTGTCCTGCGACGTTACCTGCGTCTTCAATTACACCAGCACCATTCGCTTGCGTGGGTTCATCATTTACATTTACCGTTACCAGCACTCCAGGATCTGTAGCTAACTATACTATTACAGCCCCGTCATGCACGTCTTACACTGGCTCCGTAACCTTAACTGGAGGCGTTGGAACTGTAACAGTTCCTTCAAGTTGCCTGGGGACTACAGGTAACGTATGCATGTATATAAACTCATTAACCATACCCACATCAACAGGACCATGCACACTCGGAGGAGTAACAACAAATTTGTGCGTTCCTGTAAAGGCCCCAGTTTCAGGAACAATATCGGCACCATCTGCTGTATGCATGGGCGATACTTTTTCTGTATCTGATATAGGTGCAACAGGAGCTATCAGCTATTCATGGGCATGCGACCATGGAACAATCAGCGGTTCAGGATCGACCGTATTAATTCGTGCAACCAGTTCCGGGATAATGACCGTAACCTGTACTGTGACATCAGACTGTGGCACCGCTTCGACGACAAAGACCGTAACTGTTCATGCATTACCTAATGCCGGAACAATTACTGGAGATACGATTGTCTGCCTTACAGGCTTGAATGTAACGCCAACTTACCATGAAACTGTTCCCGGTGGGGTATGGAGTTTTTCAAGTTCTTACGTTGGCTGGGTGGATGCATATCCATCAGCGTACGATATACGACTGTACGCACATGGCATCCAAAAGTTTACCATGTACTATACCGTGACAGACCCAAGCACCGGATGCTCTAATACAGACTCCATTAATATTTCTATTGTACTACCGTCCTGGCCGTCAACTATAACTGGCCCAGATGTATATGCAGGATGTGCAGTTCCTATCGTCGCAACTCATGATTATTCTTATCCGATAACGTCTGAATCATGGTGGGTTACCTCAGGTACTGGTACCGGATCATTAGGCCATTTTTATGATGATACAACCTACTATTCGTATGACACACTGTTCGGATTGACTGTAGGATGGGTTGATGTTAATTATTCTTATACCAATCATTGTGGAACATATGGCGGGCACAAATTTTTCAATGTACTACCAAGGCCAACACCGTTAGTAATTACTGGAGTCAGAAGAAATATTTGTGTCGGCGATACTCAATATATGGCATGGGCAAATGTGTATACTTATTCCTGGCATGGGATATGGACCTCATCAGATACTACAATAGCAAAAGTAACTACAGTTGCAGGCTTTGACGCACTTGTATCAGGTATCTCTGCCGGTACTGCAATTCTAACCTTTACCTCAGATAGTATGGGTGTCATTCCATGTTTCAATTACAGCGATACTTTTAAGATCACCGTACTTCCATCCGTTGATCCGATCTATATTCCATATCCATACCCGCATTTTTGTCTCGGTGATGTGCTCACGGTCTACGATCCATCGCCTGGAGGTATTTGGACCAGTAGTATTTCAACTGTCGCTACCGTCAATACATCAGGAGTAGTGACGAGTGTTTCGGTAGGCACCACAACTATATCGTATGCCTTAGCCGGTTATTGCCCGGCAGCAAAAACAATAACGGTAAATCCGGTTCCGTCTGTGATAACAGGACCGAGCAGTGTATGCAAAGGAAGTACTATTGTACTGTCTGATTCTATTTCAGGAGGTGTATGGAGCAGTTATGATACTTCAATTGTTACTGTTACTTCCACAGGTATTGTTACCGGAGTAAAAGTCGGAGCAACGTTTGTCAGTTATACACTCCCCGGCGGTTGTTATAAGATAATAACAATAACCGTTTATCCATCCCCTGGCCCAATAAGTGGTCTATCAAATGTTTGCGTTGGTTCAACAATTGCCCTAAGCGATGTTTCTACTTCAGGTTCAACCTGGTCAAGTAGCAATACCGCAGTTGCAACGGTAGATCTATTAGGAATTGTCACCGGAGTATCTCCGGGAACAGCCACGATCACTTTTGAAATAGCACATGGTTGTACCGCCACAAAAACGATTACCGTTAACCCATTACCTGCCAACATTACTGGTATTTTCGTCATTTGCAAAGGACAGACAACAGTTTTAGCAGATGCTTCACCCGGAGGGTCATGGACAAGTAGTAATACGATAGTTTCCGTATCCGGGGGATCAATTACCGGAACGTATGCAGGCAGTTCTGTTATTACCTATACGCTGCCTACGGGATGTTATAAAACTGCTACTGTTACAGTGAATCCGCCCCCTGCACCGATCACCGGTCCTGTGGTCGTATGCCTGGGATTAACAAGTACGCTAAGTGACGCGACTCCCGGAGGTATATGGAGCAGCAGTAGTACTGTAGCAACCGTTGGCGCTACTACAGGAATTGTTACCGGCATCGCATTAGGGACAGCTACGATCACCTATGCTCTCGGAACCACAGGCTGCTATTCCACCTATGCTATTACTGTAATTCCAAGCCCGATATTTGATTCACCTCATACCATGATATGTGAAGGTGACTCAACTTTTATTACAGGTTATTATCCCGGTGGTACATGGAGCAGTAGCGATATTACTGTTGCTAGTGTGGGATCATCCACCGGATTTGTATTGGGAGTATCAGGCGGTACGGCAACAATTACCTATGCGTATACTTCAGGATGTTATGCAACGGTAACCGTAACAATAAATCCAAAGCCTGCACCTATATCGGGAACGGAGGTTGTTTGTTTGGGCCTTACTCAAGGACTAAGTGATATAACGCCCGGTGGCAGCTGGAGCACCAGTGATCCCTACATAGCTGTTATTGATCCTGTAACAGGAATTTACACTGGCATGCATGTTGGTGAGTGTGTGAGCACCTACACATTACCAACCGGCTGTTATGATACGGGCGTAATATTTGTAAATCCTAATCCAGTTATTACCGGGTTAAGTTCTATTTGCGTAACTAATACAACTACATGGAACGTTGATATTGTCGGTGGGACATGGACCAGTGGCAATACAGCTGTTGCAACTATTGATCCGGTAACCGGCGACTTATATGGTGTATCTTCTGGTACTGCCACCATAACTTACAAGACAACAGCGTCGTGTATAGCTACTGCCGTTATAACAGTAAATCCGCTACCTACACCTATTATCGGGATCGATTCTATCTGTTTCAGTGTTCATTCCTTCGTCTTGTCAGATGCAACATCAGGCGGTACATGGTCAAGCAGTAATACAGATATTGCGATTATCGGTTCCATTTCCGGTGTTGTGACTATACTTTCGGCAGGAACCGTAACAATGACTTATGCATTGGGGTCAGGCTGCTATATCACAAAAAACATTAAGATACTTGACGTGCCAAATGTCCCGCCGATCGGAGGTCCGAATGTTCTTTGCGTAGGTACAGTAGTCACCTTGTATGATGGGTACCCCGGCTTCCCCACAGGTACATGGAGCACCTCATCAACTACTGTATCTGTCAGTGCATGGGGAGATGTTACGGGAATTGCATTAGGTACGGGCATTATTACTTATAAAGTCACCAATTATTGCGGTGCTGCATCAGTATTCGATACTGTTACGGTGACTACTATTGTACAGCCAATAACAGGAATTACAGGAGTATGTTCCGGAAGTACAACAACGTTGCATAATTTTTCGCCGGGTGGCGTATGGGCCAGTTTAGACGCTTCTGTAGCTACTATTGATCCGGTAACGGGAGTAGTGACAGGCATTAAAACGGGTTCTGCTACTATTGAGTATTCTGCTACGGGGCCATGCGGACCGTTTATTGCTACCACTATCGTGCAAGTGAATCCTGATCCTTTCATTACTACAAATTTTATAGTTGCATGTCACGGATCGGCCGACATTATTTTTGGACATGGCTTCACATTGCCAGCCGGGGAATGTTCGCTCGTATGTGACAGTACCGTTATCCGGTATTATGGTAATGGTGTTTCGGGCAGTATATTCACATGGGCTGTAATAGGCGGCACCATCCTAGCCAACTATGGTGATAGTATAGATGTATTCTGGCCATACGCAGGTGTTACAGGTAGCGTTGATCTGACAGATACTTTCAGCCATTGTATCGGTTCTGCCCATGCTTGTATACAGGTAATACAGAAACCCCACGCCTATTTTTCAGCCAGCGCTATCAGCCTGTGCCTGAACAGCAGCGTTACTTTCACTGACCTTTCTATCAGTGATCCGTATTCGCCTATAGTCTCCTGGAATTGGGATTTCGGGGATGGCACATTTTCTTCTGTTGAATCACCAACGCATAAATTCACAACAGGCAACCCCACAAATGTTGTAAGACTGGTCGTGAAAAATGAATGTGGGTGTTCAGATACGTTCCGCATAACACTTAATATTGCAGATGCAGAAGGCCCCACTATAGAATGCGCTTCAGTTGTATGCGACAGCAGTATTGCAACCTATACCACTACGCCGGGATGTGGCGTATATAACTGGTCAGTAATAGGAGGTGTTATTATTTCCGGATTCGGAACACCTTCTATTAAAGTGTTATGGAACAATGTTGATTCAAATGGATATGGATATGTACGTCTTGCCGAACCGTGCGCTGCTTGTCCCGACACGACAACTATAAAAATACCTGTAATATTGAAGAATGCGCTGATACAGGGCCCTGCCGTACTTTGCCAAGGCCATCAGTATGATTTTGAACTGCCATCTTGGCCGGCAACTGAATACATGTGGGGTGTGCTTGGCGCGTACCATACTTATGTTGCAGAGACACGAAACTATAAAACTGCAATCAGGTTCGACTCTGTCGGTACTTATACCATCCACGGGCGTTATCAGAATAAAATTGGTTTGTGCGGTGGTAATGTATATAAGACAGTTAGAGTAGTGCCTGTCGTTTCTATTAAAGGGTATAGTACTGTATGCCAGAACGGTATTGATTCGTTTACCCTTGCCGATACATCGCTACCTGTTACCTGGATACTTTCGAATATTTCAGGAATGGTGATTACGACATTTACCGGAACAATATTCAATTATGCGTTCCCGATACCGGGACATTACACTGTAAGTGCTGTAGGCGACTTCTGTGCAGATCCTCTGGGAGTAACAGTGAAAGAATTGCCAGGTACAATTGAAGGCATAGAGGGGCCACTTGTAGTTTGCCTGGGGCATTTATACACGTATAGAGCAATCAATGATGAGCCCGGCACTACATATAACTGGGATATAACCGGTGGCACACTAACTCCGCTGTCAGGTACTGCAACCGTAAATGTGGTATGGACCAGCGGAGGAACAAAATCGCTCACGGTTAACCGGGTAAGCACCGACTACCCAATATGTGATGGCCCTTCGATAACGAGAAACTATACACAGGAGATCGTGAGGCCGGATGTATCAGGTGACACTATTCCTTGTTCTAACACCTATAGAAATTATACCGGCAATTATTCTTCTGCCGATACTTATGACTGGACGATACTGCCCAATACAGCCGGTAGTGTAACCACCGGTGCTCATCTATATGAGATGACCGCACTCTGGAACAATGTTTCGGCCATAACATCTGCAAGTGTAATACTCACCGTGCATAAATGCGACACAACAAAATCAGATACTTTAATTGTGAACATACAGCCAACGATAGGTGCTATAACTGCTTCTCCGCTACCAGCCTGTCCGAATGCGCTTATTACGTTAAAGGCATCAGAAGGCGATTCCGTATACACATGGGATTTCGGAGATGGATCACCAATTGTAATTACTGCTGATTCTATACAGGTACATGGCTATCCTGAGAACACGACTACGGGTAATATAAATTACACGGTGAAGGTGAACATGCTGCCACCTTCTGTTACCTCTGTTTGCCATCCGTCCGGCAGTGCCAGCCTTACAGTGCCAATACTGCCCGGCCCTGTGGCGTATGCGAGTACATTGCCATTTGTATGTACAAGAGGTACCGGCTACCTTATAGGAACAGTAACCAGTGGCATACCTACGCTTACTTACCAGTGGTATGACACTACGGCATTGATATCGGGAGCAGTTTCTTCTACTTACTCGACATCACACCCGAGCCGTTATCATTTTGTCGTTACCGCTTCCAATGGATGTTCTTCGCAATCAAATGATGCAAGTTTTTACATAAGGACCTGTAATACGAATACAGTGTGCCCAACGCCTAATGTGCATACATCGAACACCTGCAACACCATCTATCTTTATGGCAGTCCTGGATATTCATTGCCCGGCTACCAGTGGAGCGCCGATATTACGCCCCTGGGCGGACCTATACCACCCGGAAAGGATGCAACGGCGAGCTACGATAAGCCAGGTATATACTCCTTCACCTATACAGATGACGACACCTGCCATCAGAATTTACTGTATTACGATACCGTCGGCATAGTTCCTGATTTCCGGTATAGGATAAAATGCGCCAATGGCGGCAGCGATACTATATTTCTTACTGATCACTCCGCATATATTCCCGGGTGGACCATTACAACTATTGATTGGGACCAGACCAGTGTGCCACTGGGTGGCGGGCCCGTGCCTGCGAGTGAAAATATATACATAGTGCGACCGGCGGGGCTACCCAACATAATAACGGAAACTGTGACAGGTACTAAATCTGGCGGACGGCCATTTAGCTGTACCGTTACTCATACCATCAATGTACCTGACCAGCCTGTAGCTGCATTTACTGCAGCTCCTTCTCCTGTTTGTGAGGGGGTGCCTGTAACATTTACGCCCACAAGTACAACGGGCATTATGAGCTACAGCTGGGATTTTGGGGACAACTCCTATAGTTTACGCCAGAGCCCGGAACGCAGTTATAAATATGTCGGACCTGCCGACCCGTTTCCTTTCCCGGTTACGCTCACTGTTACAGATAGTATAGGATGCAGCATCAGTGTCACAAATAATGTTGGTATATATCAAAATCTTCTGGATGGAGACATGGACTTAGGTGGTATATATTGTTCGAATGCAACGCCAATTACCATTAATTATTTTCCAGCTTCGGGTACCTTTCCTAATATATTTTTCTGGTCAACAGGGGATGTTACCCTTACTCCCTCGGTAGATGTTTTTACTTCAGGAGATTATTTTGTAACTGTGTATGATGCGAAACAATGCCAGAGATCAAGCACTTCTTCTTTGACAGCGCCTAAAGAAACCATCAAGATCATACAAACTCCACAGCCGAAAATATTGGGCAAACGGGATTATTGTGATGGTGAGATGGTGATACTATCGGCCTATGTAGGTAAGACCGCTGATTATAAATGGAAGAGAAATGGCGCAGCCGACGGCACAACCGCATCTGTTGTTGATGCCAGCCTGCCTGTAGGAGAATATGATTACGAAGTGACCATAACCGTGCTGGATACGCTGAGTGGTATACCTTGCTCTGCTACTGCATATGACACAGTACATATACATCCGTTACCACCACCACCGGTCATTACAGGCCCAATACTTGTTGATCTGCCTTCTTATCATATACAACTAACGGCTTCTGAGCCGTTTGCAGGCACATTCAACTGGAGTGATGGAAATTTCGGGGCAACAGATAATGTATATGCAGGAGGTCCGTACCGCGTATGGTTCACAGATATGTACAATTGTATCAGCCATAAGGACACTGTAGTGCCTAATGCTCCTGAGACCTATTTCCCTCAGTTGCCGGAAGGATGTTATTCACTTTGCATGCAGCAGTTGCCTCTTTTACTCTATGGTGTGCCTAATGTAAGGTTCGATTATTACGCATGGCTCAAAAATGGTGGCGTAGAAAAATCAGGCACTGATACACTGATGGGCTCTTACCTGGTTACTACCTCCGGCGATTATCAGTGGGTGATCAATAACGGGTTATGCACCCAGACATCCGGATATATGAGCGTTAGCCTTACAGATTGCACCTGTCCTGTTGCATTGCTTACAGGGCCTTTATGCACATCCATAGTCTGCGACCCAACCAATCCTGCAAGCTATAACATTACTATTACCCTGACCAGCCCTATGCCGGGTACTACCTACGTCATTGGAACTGATATGGGTCCGATAGTAGACTTTACCGGAACGCTGCCTACCGTGGGGCCGCAGCCTCCTATGAACCTCGTATTTACCGTGGTTGATTATATGATCTCGGGCATGTATGTCGTATTGCCGGACAGTATCACTGTTGAGGTTCAATATACCATGCCTGATGGCTCTAAGTGTTTCCGGAAGGAACGTATAGCATTGCCACCATGTAGCTGGGTGGCGGAAAAACACGGCCATACTGAAGATACTACGAAGGAAATGCCGCATCATGATACCCAGCCTAAAATAGGCAGTGCTTTGCTGGTATTCCCTAACCCATCATCAGGTAATGTGACCGCATCTTATGATTATGGTATGGAGAACTACAAAGAGCGCACTCTTACTGTATATGACCAGCTAGGGAGGATAATGCAAACCGCCCAGCTTCAGGATATCCACGGATCATTGTTGCTCAATTCCGCATCCTGGACGCCTGGGGTCTATATTATTCGCATGGCGGTGGATGGCGGACGGCCATTACAAACACAAAAAATGGTCATTACACATTAGTTAACAGATCATCCGTTTCGATAATTTATCGGAACGGATGATTTTTTTTGTTATCTTTACTTAATTTTACACCATGAGGAAACTAACTGTAAGGATCACCTTACTCCTATTAGTTATCATATTCAATGCCCTTTCTGTTCACGCCCAGCAACAATTCAAGTGGGTTAAGGGTGGGGGTACCAATGTCATTCTTTCTGCTCCTGATGACGATGAGGGTGCATACTTTATGTGTACGGATAAAAATAAGAATGTATATGTAATGAATGTGGTTGGCCATAGCGCCATAACTGCCGATACTTTCCATACTACTACGAGCAGTGTTATATCAGACCAGAATGTACTGATCACCAGCTATAATTGCAACGGGCAGATGCGTTGGTCGAGATTGATAGCCGTTACTGATGGAATTAACCCTTACGGGATTACCGCCGATAATGCAGGACATATTTATGTTGCGGGACGGTTTGTACACCTGCATACCGCAGGTGGCTATACCATGTATATAGGTAGTGATACAGCATTAGCAGCCGGGTCATACGCAGCAGTAGGTGTGATACAACTGGATACAAACGGTAAGTATAAGTGGATGAATATCATAGGTGCCAATACACCTCTTTCTTTAACTGGAGTAGGTGGCAACTGTCCTATAACGGTGGATGGTGCCAATAATGCGCACTATTTTTGCTATATGAAAACGGGGGTGCAGATAACTACCAGCCTTACGGCTAAGTACGGTGTATATGACCTTACTTACAGCCCCGGTGGTACCTTGTTAAGCGCTGTCCGCCTGGATCTTGATTCACAGTGGTGGCTTACCAGTGTCGTGATAGACCCCGGCACCAATAAGCTATATGCATGCGGAAAATTAAACCCTGCTTATTATAGCGGCATTCCTCCAGACACTACTTTTGCTGCTGCATTCGATGCAAGCCGGAATAAGATATGGAAATATTACAGCGGCAGTAACAATAATGGTGTGCTATCAGCTGTTGTAATGGACCAATCAAAGCATCTAAACTTTATTGGTGCTGTTGTCCCATATACGCTCCCTCTTACTTTTTCCTTTAACGGGGACTCTGTTATAGCACCCGGTTTTTACGGTGCAGCTATCGTTATGCAAACTGACACTAATGCTAAAGTAAACTGGATCAGGCATTTTGATGCGCATACGAGCAGCATTTATAGCCTTTCGTCAATTACCCAGCTGCCTAATAATAAAATGGCTGTAGGAGGATTATATGGCGGCCGGATAACTTTTGGAACGATAGATAGTATAGAAACACCTACTGGTGAAGGACAAAATCCATATTTAGCCATTTTAAATTCAACAGGTGACCTGCAAACCTTACAAATGGTGCATGGTGATGGCTTTTATGATTGGGGGCTATCAATAACATCAGATACGGTAGGTAATGTATACCTGGGCGGTCAAGTGGAGTCAAAAGTATGGGCCGGCACGCTATCTCCCTATACAACTGTTGGAGGTAATTCAGATTTTTTTGTACTGAAGTACGGCGTTGATTGCAGTTGCACCAATATGCCTATTGCAGCTCTTTCTTCCGGGGTCAGCAGCTATTCTGTAACATTGACCTATACAGGTACTACAAGTGGTATCGATAGTATTATCTGGTATTTAGGAGACGGTTCTACGGCCTCCGGCACTACAGTGGTGCATACCTACGGCCCGGGTACGTTTCGTGCCTGTGCGACAGCGTATACGTCCTGCGGAAATGACATCTATTGCTACGATGTTGTTGTTACCCCATCAGGCTGCCGTCCTAAGTTGTGCCTGTTTGATTACAACCTCCACAATGACAATGCACCTAACTGGGATATGACCACTATCCAGAACATACATCCCGACATACTTATAGACAATACCCCCGGTGGCTACTATGGTCCGCCTAACAGTGGCCTGGTGTGCTTACCAGCTAAATATACAGCTCTTGGCATCCAGGTATACTCACAGATCATAGGAGGCTATGAAGGAACTCATTACGGCGCTCCGAAAGATGATCTGGCATCAAACCTTTCGCGTATTGATGATATTGCAAAAGATGGGTCCACAGGTGTTTTTCTGAATGAGGTTACCAATCTTACTCTCAATACAGCCACAAAAACATACTTGACGGCCATCTATAATCAATGCCGGTTAAAGGGCCTTAAATTAATACTGGGTGTAGGAAGTACCAATTTCGATACCTTTCTCATTAACCATTGTGACTACTTGCTGTCTGATGTAAATTATGACGGCACAAGGCTTCCGACATCATCAGAGCTTCCCTATCTGGACCGTATCATAGTTATCAAACAAGGGCTTTCAACTCCTGCCAGTGCTTCTGCAATTACACTTGGTGCTAGGTCGTTCGGCTTTGGGTATTCATATGCCTGCAATGCACTTACCGCGTTACCGAATTGGATAGGAACCTATGCAAGACTTATAGACCAGCCAATAACAACTACGCCTGTGATCTCTGTTTTGTCTCCCGGTATGCTGAAAAGCGACAATCCATATAACAATCAATGGTATGAGCTAACGCTTGGTTTAATTCCAGGAGCTACCGGTCAAACCTACACGCCTACAAAAAAAGGCACATATTACGTTGTAACTACGACAGGTGGTTGTAGCTCAGATAAATCTAACCAGATCTTTGTCGTTCCGGTTGGAATTGATAAGGTTGAGCAAAATGATGCAATAACAATTTATCCAAATCCTGCTAATGACGGAATAAATATTAATGGCATTTCAACCGCCACTAATTACCGTATGCTCACGGTAACAGGTATCACTATCAGCAAGGGAGCATTGCAACAAGGCGATAACATAATATCTATGCGAGGTTTTACGCCAGGTATCTACATGCTCGAAATGACTACTGCCGATGGTGATCGAAAGGTGGTGAGGGTTGTGAAAGAATAGCTATCGGGGTTGCCTACACCATAAACTGTAAACTCATAAAATAACATCAGTGAGTATAACTATTGCCCTGATCGATGACCAACTATTATTTCGGGAAGGACTAAAGGGGATCCTATCAATGTGAAAGTCCTTGTCTTGTTGTCTCACTTCAGTAGAATTGAGGACAGCCATATTAATTGTTCGGGTTTCCCTTACAGTCAGACAACTTAGTTGTTTAACGACATCCAAGAATGTTCTTTTTAGCTTGTTGAATTGCTTCTCAAAATTGAATAATAAATATTTTATTAATAGTGCTTTATTTGGGAGCTATAAAAAATGGGAAGGTCGTTTACCGAAGCGTTCCAGGAACTGACGGGAGAAATAGTTTGAATCTTCATAGCCTACCTGCCGGGCCACATCATCTATTTTATATATAATGCCGCTTATCAACAGCTCGTATGCTCTCTGTAACTTTACTTCCCTTATCAACTGGGCCGGAGTGCAGCCTGTAAGTTTTTTAGCTACGCGATACAGCTGCCGCTCACTCATACTCAGTTCGTAAGCCAAATCATATACCGAAACATCGATAATTTTTATTCTTCCAAGTACAAAGGCAGTCACGCGTTCTCTGAAAATCCCCGCATCTTCACTCTCTACAAGGATATCGTCTGCTTCCGATGGCTTTGTTTCGAATTGCCGACGTTCCTGAAGGTTATGCAGCAGATTATATACCCTTACCCTTAACTCCATTGCGCTAAATGGTTTTACGATATAGTCATCTATGCCAAGACGCAGGATATCCATTCTGGTACCGGAATCGGCAAGTGCAGTAAGGGTTATAACCGGTATTTTTTTAAACTTTTCGTTTTTCTTCAGGCATCCTATAAATTCTTCGCCTGGCATTTCTGGCATCATGAGGTCGGTTATCACAAGGTCCGCAATGTTTTTACCCAGCCATTCCAAAGCCTCCTTGCCATTGCGTGCCTCGCCAATATTCACATTTTCCCCCAGGACATCCCGTAAGTAATACCTCATTTCTTCATTATCCTCTACTATCAGCACTGTTTGTCGCTCAGGAAAGTGTTCCCATACCAGCGATGGCAGCAATGTGACTTCACCAACAGCATCTTCTTTCTTTACAGTAGTCACCACGACAGGAAATTGTAAAGTGATTGATGTACCTATATCTTCAGAACTGACGGCCTCTACCGTTCCTCCCATCATAGTGGTTAACTCTTTTACCAAGTTCAGGCCTATACCTACTCCTTCTGGTTTTGCCGTTGAAGTATGGCCTTGGTAAAAACGGTCAAATATATATGGCAGGTCTGCGGCTTTTATCCTGCTACCTCCATTTGTCACCGAAAAAATAAACTGCTTTCTATTAGCTGACAAGGTGGCATGCACTTTTATCCATCCGCCATGGACATTGAATTTGATCGCATTGTACATCAGGTTATTCACCATTTTTTCCAGCATGTGTTCATCTACAGATATATGGACTGCCTCTCTTTGCTGCGTTGTGAACGCAAGTGTCAGTTGTTTTTTTTCGATGAACACCTCAAACGCATAAACCATTCGTTTAAGTATAGGTATGATTTCTTTTATTTCCAGGTTCGCCTTTAATTCACCCCTCTCCGCTCTCGATAAGTCTAGTATTTCCTCAACCATATACAGCAGTTTGCGACTATTGCTATATGCCATTTCAAGACGTTTTTTGCTCTTGTCATTCTGCGCGTCATCATTGTAATTCATAAGCTCTAGCATGCCGGTCAGCAACGTCACCGGTGTACGCAACTCATGGCTGATATTAGCCAGGAACTTTGTTTTCATTGCTGCGGAATGGGAAAGCTGCTCCGTAAGCACATCTTTCTGTATTAGTGACTCCTGCAAATCAACGGCCAGATCGTCCGACTTCTTTTTTTCTCCGGCAATATGTGCATTAGCCGCTTCAAGTTTTAATTTTTCTCCTGCCAGTTTTTCGTTTGCCTGCTTTTGCCTGTCATAGTTGCGCCACACCAACGTAATGACAATACCTAAGAGACATAGACTAATACCAAATAGCCATCTTTCCCGTTTTTTACCTGTTTCCTGGACTTTGTTTATTACAATCTGTTGCTCTTTAAGATATGCTTCACGCCACGTTTCTGCAGCAGAAACCTTCAGCCTTATGTCTTGAGACAACAGTGTATCCTTTAATGCTGCGTATTCTTTATAATATTTCAACGCATCCGCATATTGTCCTATTGCTTCCAATGCATTCGAAAGCCTTAAAGCAATATCAGTAGGTACAAACTGTCTGTCAATTTCATAAACTTTATGCGCCTCAGTATAATAATATATTGCCTTAGTAATATTTTCTTTTTTCGAGGCTGATAAAAGGCTATCGGCATGTGGGGCTATAGATCCATCGTTAGCAGCGATGAAATAAATATGCCCCATATCGCTAAGGGCGAAGGCTAACCTGAAATCACTTTTATATAACCTTCTGAACACCCGTACAGCGCTTGACGCGTAGAGAAGGGCCTTGTTATAGTCTTTCAAGCCCAGATAAGCATTGCCTATATCGGAGCGGGCTATTCCTGTTTTATCGTAATTACTTGTTTTTTCAAAGTACGGCAATACCGCAAATTCATATTCCAATTCTTTATAAAAATCACCCATTCTACCATATGTCTCTCCCATATTTAGCATTGCCCGGGCAGCGTTATAATCGTCTTTTATCTTTTTGCTATACATAAGTGTACGCTTAAAGTAAGTTAAGGCTTGTTCATACCGCTCCATAATATAATAATGTCCTGCAATATCATCCAGCACGATTGCAATATGCTTTTTGTCATCCAATTGTTCAAATATTGTCAGTGCCTTCATAAGGTCACCCATGCTGCCAATGTAACCGGACATTCCCGAGCCAATCAGGTAATGACACATACCCTGACCATATTTATCATCCAGTTGTTCTGCAAGTTGCAAGCCGGCCTTTCCATAACAATTGACTGAATCAATAGCAAGTCGGTTATATTCATATGCGATTTCGTATAACAGTCTCACTTTAGCGGTATCATGCCTGCTGCGGTAGTCATTTGAAAGCCTGCTTAATAGCGAATCCAATCGACTATGCTCTTGGGCATAAGACAGAGAAAAAGTAGAAAATAATAAAAACAATAGTATTCTCCTCATGAGGCACAAATGGACAATATAAAACAAAATAATTATTTACGAGAAAATCAGAAAAACAAGTAAAGTATATGATGCATGTTTTTTATGCCGCTTTCTTTTATGTTGAGTTAATTTAGGAGCATGCTGTCTATTTATCTTTATAATTCGCTGGTTTTATTGATTTGTACATAATACTGATGAACTATAATTGGCAGGTTTGTCAGGCTTTTTGGCAGGTTTGTCAGTAGTAATGACCGTAATATTGTTGCTGTACTCACCTTGAAAAAAAATGTTATCGCTCTAATGGTCTGGCAAGCCACAATGAATAAATATTAAAAAAATGTAAACGCAAATTTATCACCGCCTTAATAAAAAGGCACAAAACCAGCATATATGAATTCACTTAAATGGTCTGACGGATTAATCCCCAATCCTCAAAACGCGTATGGTACTTCGGGATCACCGGGAGTAGCATTTTTTAATAATAAAATCTATTGCGCCCGCAGGGCACGAGGACAAAATGACGATACACTTTGGCTTGGTAGCTTTGATGGAAAAGCATGGAGTGATGACCACGTAGTCCCTGATATAGGAACAGATGGTGCACCTGCATTGGCAGCCGACAATGCTAATGGATTCCTGCACTGTGTTCGTAGAGGATATGGAACCACCTTTCCAACAAACGACCACTTAGGACTTTGGTGCGCATCTATGAATAAAAATGGCACATGGGCTAAAGACTTCAGAATTTTGCAAGACGACCCTAATGTTAATGTAAGTGGAGATCCAACATGCATTGTATTTAATGACACGCTGTACTGCTTTTATGAACGTGCAGCATTTATACCAAATCCGGGAGGAGTGCCAAGGATTCAGGCAACCGGTGAAATCTGGTACGTGTCGTGTAAATCCGGCGTATGGAAGGGGGCATTTCATGTTGCAAACGTTGGGACTTCGGGGGCACCGGCCCTCGCTGTATACAATAATGTTCTCTATATGGTACATGAAGCAATAAGCGATGGCGGTTGGGTGTGGTGCTCAACTTTTGATGGTGCAAACTGGACGACAGATAAACAGATCTGTGACCGTTACAACAGTCCATATGGAACATCGGGAAGGCCTGCCCTTGCAGTATTTCAGGGTAATTTGTATTGCGCGCGTGAAGGTCGTGGACTAAGTGGATATATATGGCTTGGATATACTGCAGACGGGAAGACCTGGAATACGGACAATTTACTTCCTAACGATGCAAATGCATACGGCACTACTGGTACACCATCGTTGGTCGCTACAGATACTGCTCTTTATTGCATTCGCGAAGGTCGAAGTAATACGGGATGGGTATGGTGTGCTGTAGGCACTCCTTAGTTGTGTTATAATACTATAAGTTGTAGAACCGTTCCTTTGTGGGCGGTTCTATATTCTTGATTACATTTGAGGCTTCGCGCAACATATCTCTCAAACGTATATCTGGCGGCAGTAACCAACTATTCAAATAAAAACAACATACCTTCAGCAGCGCTCCACCCATGTCCGGGTGGAGCGCTTTTTGCCTTTGAACAATCTCAATTCAGAATGCTATTTCCCTTCTTTGCGTAAGCCATGCACAGATCAAAGGCAGCCTGTGTCCGCAGTTTGCCTGTGCCGTCCATAATGGATTTGAATTTTGCTTCCTCATTCTTGTATTTCCTTACATTTTGAAAATATCCCGTTATGGCATTGTATGCACCGAACAAAGTACCTTTAATCGTGTCCGTCTGTTGCGTAGGGCTTGCCATGGCGTACTCATACGCATTGTCGCAGATGTTCATGAAGCAGGTGGAAAGCTCATCCGTGTTTCCTGCCTGCACATTTCGTAGCACTTCTCTGTTCGGAACCATTGCAAGCTGTATCAGTTCCTTCACTTTATTGTCGGTAATGTGAATCTTCGCCCACTGGTTGAAAATGCCGTCCAGTTCCGCCGACAGCCTGTTGGATATGCCCACCTTGTGCGCCTCCTTAAGGCGGTACTGTGCGCTCTGCGTGTGCCGTATCCTGACGGTATTGGTGCAGTTCTCGAGGGCTGCGCTGAGTGTGTTGTTGCATACGATGCGGATGGGCGTAAAGGCTGCAGCAATGCTCCCATAATCGTCGTGCGAGGTGGTTAGGAACAGGTACTTCTCCATGAGGTCGTCCTTTCCGACCTTGATGTAGTCTGGCAGCTTGGCGGTGATGAATATCCGCTCTCCCTTGCCGAGCGCGCCTGCGGTCTCGTACATGATGCCGTCCCCGCCCACGATGCTGTCGAAGAAGCTGAACGCTTCCACGTTCTGCACCACCAGGTAGTCTGCCCCGAGCCTGTCGCCGAGCACCGTACCCGTGTCGGGGCGGTAGGAGTAAAAGGATGTCTTAGAGACGATCTGTTTGCCATCGTCCAAAAGATGGATGTTTGGGCGCTTCAATACCTCGTAGTCAAGCCCTGCGAATTTCAATGCCTCGCTGCTTGTGGGGTACTCCGTCACGATCGTGCCTAATCCGTGCCATGCCCTCTCATTCACTGAGAAGAAGCTGTCTTTGCCTGTCTGCTCGTTCCTATTGATCTTGTGTGCCATATGCTGGTCTGTTTTTGGTTACTAAATTGATTAGTTAGAATGGGAGGTCTTCTTTGCTCTCGCCTCCGGGTACTGCTTCCGCTACTGTCTCTTTCTTTACGGATCCAATGATCTTGAGATAGTTTACGTGAAAGACGAGGTTGGCGTGGAACTCGCCGTCATTAGTCTTGTACGAGTTGA
>JAOQAP010000013.1 GCA_025963465.1 Flavipsychrobacter sp. | reverse complement strand
CCCAAGATGGGAATCGCAGCGACCACAAACCACCTCGGTGCGCTGCATGCCGTGACTATTGTCTGGTATATACCGTACACTGGTTGGGGTAATGGACTCGTAAAAGCTAGGCCATCCGCAGCTGCTGGCAAACTTGGCATCTGACTTAAAGAGTTTGTTGCCACATACCGCACAATAGTACGTACCCTTAGTATCTGTTTTGTAGTACTTGCCGGAGAAAGCGTATTCTGTGCCGCGTTCACGGGCTATATCATAGACCTCACGTGAAAGTATTTTTCTCCATTCATCATTGCTTACCCACAAGTGTGTGGTATCTGTACGGGAGTAGTATGGATTATTGACATGTTCAGACATAGCTGCATTGTTTTGTGCATTAGTACAATCAGAAAAAAGGAAACAGCATAAAAGCGCTGTAAGCAGATTTAATTTACGCATAACCAGTTCAAATTTATACATAATAAACGAGCCAATAAGTCAAAAGGTTTTAACCCCGTATGTTTTAGTATTTGATTAGCAACTAAATTGCAGTCATGGAAACTAGTCCTGTAATAATAACAACTGCAGATATAAAAGATGCCGAATTGCTTACCTCACTGAGTGTGGCTACCTTCTGCGAAACCTTTATGGCAGATAATAAGAAGGAGGATATGGACAAGTACATAGCCGAAGAAATGAGCCTGGAAGCCCTGACAAATGAACTAAAGGATAAAGAGAATATATTCTTCCTGGCAGCGTACAATGGTACAACGGTAGGGTATGCAAAGATGCGGGCCATTAAAAAACCGGAGGGGCTTAATAGTAATAACCCTATTGAGCTGGAGCGTATTTATGTGCTCAAAGAATATCTGGATAAGAGGATAGGCTCGGCTCTTATGACGCACTGCATAGCCTATGCTCATAACGGGAAACACGATACGCTGTGGCTGGGTGTATGGGAACATAACTACAGGGCTGTGAACTTCTACAAACGCTGGGGCTTTGAGCTGTTCGGCTCACACATATTTCGGCTGGGGGATGATGACCAGACAGATGTGCTGATGAAAAAACAGCTGTAACGTTAGGCGTCACAGCTGTTGAGTATTTGATGAAAGCAGCGACTAAACTACAACTACTTCGTAAAAGTCTTTTGTATTGTAATATTTCTGAGCAAGCAATTGCAGCTCTTTTGCAGTTACTGTTTTGTAGATGCGTATGTTGTTGTTAAAGTATTCTTCCGTAAAGCCATTGAGTATAAGTGTGCGCCAGCGCTGCAGGATAGAGAATGGACCATCGAGGTCGCCCAACAGACCACCCAGCAGGTAATTCTTCACCAGCAGCAGCTCTTCGTCATCAACGAGTTCATTGCACAATACTTCCATTTCGTGGTATACTTCCTTTATAGCATTGTCTACTACATCCCGTCCTGTTTCGGTGTGTATCACCATTGAGCCGCCGTTTATCTCAGGAGACAATGAGCTGTAGATGCCGTAAGTATATCCCTTGTCTTCCCTGATGTTGCTCATTAGCCGTGAGCCGAAATAGCCGCCAAACAAGGTGTTAAGCACAACCATTGGTGAATAGTCAGGATGGTGGCGATTAGGGAACAGGCGGGCTATGCGTATAGCGCCCTGCACACCATTAGGGTCGTTATTTACTTTATGTATTCTTTCAGAATGGTCAGGGTCAGAAAATTCGGCACGTACTACAGGAGGCTTCTCAAGAACTGTCTTGCCAAAAATATCATTTATAAGTGCTACTTCTTTCTTGCTGATCTTGCCTGCAGTAAATATCTGTGCATTTGCAAGGTTGTAATGGTTACGATAGAAAGTCATCAGGTCTTCACGAGTCAGTGCTTCTATGTTCTCCCTTTTAGAATAACGGCCATATGGATGCGTTTCGCCAAATAGTAAAGCATCGATATGCTGGTTGGCAACAAACTCGCACTGGCGCAGGTTTACCAGCAGGCGCTGAATTGCATTTCGTTTATGTATCTCTACCTCATGCTCAGGGAATGTAGCATCTGTAATGATCTCGTACACCATAGGTAACAGATCAGGCAGGTGCTTGGTCAACGAGTATAGCGTTATGGTAGCATAGTCATTACCCGCATTTATTTTCAGCTGAGCACCATAAAATTCTAAAGCCTCATGTATCTGCTCTGCGGTATGTTTTGATGTGCCATTCTTCAATAGTCCAGCAGTAGCATGTGCTACAGAGGCTTTTTGCTCATACCACAATCCGGCAGGGAATATCCAGTCTACCTGCACTACGTCCTGCACTCCTGCATCCAGCCAGTATACAGGAAGTCCGTTATCCAATTGCTCCTTGTTTATTGGCGGCAATTTATAGTCAAATTCTACTGCGTCATGTATTGCGGGAGCCGCCGTACGATCTAATGCCATTATATATGTCTTTAAAGATTTTTAATTGTTTCAACTGCAAATCTACTCTTTAATAAAGAGTGCGCGCAACTCCCCGGCATCTTCAGCCTTCATTTTCCCGCCAAGTATCAACCGTAGTTGCCTGCGCCGCAGGGCGCCGTCATACATTTTCTGCTCCAGGTCAGTTTCCGGCACAAGGTCGGGTACTTTTCTAGGTCTGCCGTTAGGGTCAAGGGCAACAAAGGTCATATATGCTTCATTCGACAGGTATTTATACTGGGCCGACAGGTCTTCGCCCCAAACCCGGAGGTATACCTCCATCGAAGTATTGAACGAACGGGTAAGCTTCGCTTCAATGGTAAGCAGGTTGCCCAGTTTTATTGGCAACGCAAATGATACATTGTCTACAGAGGCGGTAACTACGGGGCAATTACAATGCTTTTGTGAAGCAATGGCCGCGGCTATATCCATCCAGTGCATCAGCCGGCCACCCATAAGGTTGCCAAGAGTATTTGTGTCATTGGGTAATACCAGTTCAGACATTACGATAAAGGTATCTTGTGGTCGTTTTGTTTGCATAAAATTTGTTTTAAAGAAAGGACTATTTCAATAAGTCCGCCTCTTTCATTATTACATAATTCCTTTGTACTGTATCAATATTAAAATATTCATGGTTCAGGTCCTTCAACGGGATCATCCAAAATTGAGTATAGAAACCGTCACATGTGCTAGCTTCGTCTATTTTATCTTTAAGATCATATATAAAGCAAAATGTTGGCTGTAACATCTTATTGTTCATTGCACTTACGAGTATCGTTTCATACGGTACTCCCCAGGTAAGTATATACTTTGACCGGATCTCTACATTTTCCAATAGCGCTAATTTGCTTATTCCAAGCTTTTTCATTTTTGCCATCACGTTATTTTTATATTCCTCACGTGCTGTCATAGCCCTTGATGCATTTGCAATGTACGCTATTCTAATCGTGAATAATGTTGCAAGAATCCATATTGCCGATCTCGAGTTTATTGATGGAAGGTAACTGAAAACAAATGGAGTTGCTACAATAATAGCGATACACTCCCACTCACTTTCAATATGAAACAGAAGCAACCCTTCGTCTTTCGTAGCATAGGTGAGGCCCATCACTATAAAGTAACCTACTAAGGAAACTAGCGTCCATGTAAATAATGACTTTTGTTTTCGCTTCACAAGGCCCGTGAGACCTAAAATAAGAATGATGATCGCCGGCCAGTATAACAGGATGCACCTTTTCAGGAACATATAAACAACAGGTGTCCTGAACGAATGGATCACATCCCGCAATGAGCAATGGGTTAAGTTATGCATTGACTGATCATCATAAGAGTTAGAGGAGACGAACAGGAATTTAGATGCGGCAATAGCAATAAGCAGCAAACTAAGAATGGCAGTTTTTTTGTTTGAAAAAGGCCAGTTTGTTTGCTCGAGCCAGAAATACACCCATAAAAATGTGACAGGGATAATGATCACAAAATGGGTAGATAATGTAAGGAAAGCAAGCGCCAAAAAAGAGGTGAATAACAGGAACGAGTTGTTTCGCTTTCCCCCCAAATGAATAATAGAACCAAAGAAAAGGAACATCCATCCAATTGCCTGGTTTATCTCATTTACCGGCCAGAAAAAGCTTGCTGTAACAAATAGGGTATAACAAAGAGCCATTAATATTGTCAGGCCATATTGCCTGTGTCTGAATAGCAACAAAGCACATACCAAGCAATAGAAAACATTAAAACTGATATTGTAAGCGATTAATATACCTTTTAACGGTAAATGCAGTTGCGTGCCCAGCCATGGTATTCCCTGGGTAATAAAAGAACCATACCTGTGCTCCTGTATAGCAAGGTGTTTTGAGTTAATGATTGAGAAAGCTATGTAAGAAGTATCTGCAAACAACCGTTCTCTAAAAAACAGTGCAGCCATTATAAGCAGCGCTACAAGCGCTGTAAACGCTATTTTAGAAGATATCCTGAGTGTGATTTGCCCTGTAGTCATATTGCTACTAAGTAGAGAGGTCTAATTATAAAAATCACTTTCTTCCATTATTGTATAATTTTTTTGCACAGTATCTACATTGAAATATTCAGTGTTCAGGTCCTTAGTAATGTCTACACCATAAGAGTTCCAAAAACCATTTTGTGTTTTCAATATTTCAACCTCTACTTTATGGTCCCTGTTAATAAAACAAAAGGTATAGAGTGGTTTATCTTTATTCATTGCACTCTTGAGCAAGCTCTCGTAAGGTATTGCCCAGGTAATCAGATACTTTGATTGGGTATATGACATTTCAAGCAAAGCCAGTTTATGAATGCCTTTCTTTTTCATTTGGTTCAGAATCGAGCTCTTTTCCTGTTCTCTTTTTTTAACGATTGCCATTGAATTGCAGATGTAAATGGTCCTGGTTACAAATACAAGCACCAATATCCCGATACCTAACCTGAAGTTTATATTAGGGAGACATTGGAATACAAACGGGACTGACACAATAATGCCTAAAGATATCCACTCAAGCTCCACATGGCATAATAAGATATTGCTGTTAGGGTCGCCGTAGGTAATGCCTATGAGTATAAAATAACCTGTAACAGAGGCTAAGAACCATGATAACAGAATATATTTTTTACTCCTGACGAGGTAAACAGCACTAAGTATAAAAACGATCACAGACCACCAGTAATTGTTCAGGCATCTGTAATAAAATGCGATGAGTTCGGGCTTGCCGAAAGCTTCGGGAATGCTTTTTAGCGAAATGTTTTTTACACCCTTCAGATGATCGCTATCGTATGATACGGGGTTAACAAGCAGAAATTTACTGGCAATTATGGCAATGAATAGCAGGCTGAGGAATATTGTATTGTTCCTGGAGAAGGGCCAATTATTGTTATCTGCTATAAGATATACCCAAAGGAATACGGTGGGTATTATTATTATAAAATGAGTAGTGACAGCAAGATACAGAAGAATGGCAAACGGTATTGATATCACAAGAATGTGGAACTGCTTATCTCTCAGGTAAAGTGTCACGGAAAAGAACAGGAACATCCATGCAATTCCTACGTGGGTATCTGCAAGGAAGAAAAAAGAGTCGCTGGCAAACAGGAAGCTATAAAGCGCCAGCAATATGACCAATTTGTATTGTTTGTGCAGGTATGCAATTGCCGCAGCAATTATCATTACAAATGAGTTGAAGCTTAATGCATATGCAAAGATCACTTGCTTTATAGGAAGGTGGAGTTTTATAAATAGATAAGGGGGGAGCTCAGTAATAAATGACCCCCACCTGTCGTTGAGCACGAACACCTTCGCTTTATTGATAACATTGAATAACACAAAGGACGCGTCTGCAAAGAATACCCTTTCCTTATAAAATATAACGGATAATATTACCTGCACTGCGAGTGCAGCAAGCGCTATTGATGAATATTTTTTTAAAGAGGTCTGACCTTTATCCATGTGAGATCTGAACAAAATTTTTTCAAAGGATCGGCATACAAGGTACTGAAAAAATAAATGCTGCTCTTATAGCAGCATTTGGTACAGGTTATATCCGCATTATCGGATTACATCTATAGGTGTAATATGCTCATTCCCTTCGTTGTCCGTAAGCTTCAAATAGTAAATGCCCGTAGTTACAGATGCCGGAAACTCTAATGAAGCCTGCATGCTATTGATTTGTAACTCCCCCTTTTTAATAACCTTACCTGAAATATTAACCAGTGCATATGCCCATGTTCTTTTTGTGTTGGGTAATGTAACAGATATATTGTTGCCGGAAACAGGGTTTGGATAGACATGGACCAAGCCTTCATTTGTCATTCCTGCTTTACCGGTAGTACCTATCATCTGTTTTACCTGGGTCAGTGCGCTTCGTGGTTGTGAGTAGGTGCCGTCTGTAAATGTGACCTGTGCAAGTGGCGTTACCTGCATAGGCTGGTAATAGTTTTGCTGGTATATGGTATCGCTTTGTCCTTGTTGCAAGTTAAGTTGGGTAACCAATATGCCCGGAAATGGAGCGCCGTTGACGAAAAAGCTATCTGTAGTCGCGATCCTTGTTTGTACCTGTAGCACATGAAATGAATCAGAAGGGACACCGGAGAAGTCTTTGACACGCATTTTGCCCCAGCCTGTTACTGAGTCTACTTCCGTAACGTATCTTCTCATATAGCCCGGTGCATGGCTTAAGCCCGGAGCAACAGACAGTTCTATAGCCAGGTCTGAACTGTAAGATGACGACCATTTGGTATTATAAGTAGCAGGAAAAGCGATCTTAGCGCAAGGGGATGAGTATAGTAGATGTTGCGCGGTAATGACGAGTGTGTCAAATGCACCGCCAGTAAAACTAAATAAATCATAGCTATCTCTTTTTACAATAACACCATATTCCAATAAGCCACCAAATGCAACAGAGAACCGGGCATTTCCGTTGTAAGCAAAACCACCACGACTGTAACTGATGTTGCTATCGGCATATTGATAAGAGAAATCAGGCAGGTGACAGGTGAGAAAAAGTGGCGTAGAGTCAGTTACGATACTCACATCCCACAATCCTCCTGCGATGGGAGCCAATGATGGAAATGCAGAATTATAAGTCGTCACCTTAACGCTATCTGTCCCGGAGATGGTAACCGGATAACTCGTTTGTGTAAGGATTACCTGTGCAGATATCCCTGGTACTATTAATAGTACCAGGGATATAGTGAGCAAAATTTGTTTCATGAATACTTGCTATTTGTCACAAATATATTTATAAAAGTCAAAATATAAAATATGACAACGACCTATTTGCTTAAATGCATGCTTCGCTCTTTATATAACTGTCTGAACCATGGATCGCGCAGGTTTTTTATGAACCTGATCGCTTCGCCGGTGCTTTTCATCTCCGGCCCCAGTTCTTTGTTTACGTTAGGGAATTTATTAAAGCTGAATATCGGTTCTTTTACTGCGAAGCCATCCAGCTTTTGTACCAGTTTCAGGTCCTTTAGTTTTACTTCCCCCAGCATTACTTTTGTTGCAATATTGAGGTAAGGAATACCATATGCCTTTGCTATGAACGGAGTAGTTCGGCTGGCGCGTGGATTTGCTTCTATCACAAATACCTTACCATCTTTAATGGCGTACTGAATGTTAATGAGACCTTTTATATTGAGGCTAAGCGCTATCTTTTTTGCAATGTCTGACATCTCTTCGACGATCAATGGGCCGAGATTGAACACAGGAAGTAATGCATGGCTGTCGCCGCTATGAATGCCTGCCGGTTCTATGTGCTCCATAATGCCCATGATATGCACATCTGTTCCATCGCATATCGCATCTACCTCTGCTTCCTGGCAGCGATCGAGGAAGTGATCTATCAATATCTTATTACCCGGTAAATGCTTGAGCA
This sequence comes from Flavipsychrobacter sp., assembly GCA_025963465.1. GTDB lineage: Bacteria > Bacteroidota > Bacteroidia > Chitinophagales > Chitinophagaceae > Nemorincola. The sequence goes on along the minus strand of JAOQAP010000013.1, from coordinate 37,219 downwards.
GGCTTACTACACTTTTTTCCAGCTCATCGTCATTGATCACAATACGCATGCGCTGGCCGCCTAATACATAAGAAGGACGAACCAGTACAGGATAACCTACTTCTTTAGCCACTTCTATAGCTTCATCGGTAGTATATGCGGTACCATAATTAGGGTAAGGAATATTCAGTTCTTTAAGCGTATCGCTGAATCGCCCGCGATCCTCTGCAATGTCCATTGCATCGAATGATGTGCCAATTATTTTAATCCCTTTTTCATGCAGGCGTTTTGCCAGCTTCAGTGCGGTCTGTCCGCCCAGTTGAACGATGACCCCATCCGGTTGTTCATGCTCTATTATTTCCCACAGATGCTCCCAGTAAACGGGTTCAAAATATAATTTATCGGCAATATCGAAATCTGTTGATACAGTCTCAGGATTGCAGTTGACCATTATAGATTCGTAACCACACTCCCTGATGGCCAGAAGGCCATGAGTGCAGCAATAGTCGAACTCTATGCCCTGGCCAATACGATTAGGGCCAGAACCAAGTACAATTATTTTTTTCTTTGCAGATACATTGCTCTCATTGCTTATTACATCTGCACCGTCAGTAAGTGAGCGCCTTTCAAATGTACTATAGTAGTACGGGGTCTTTGCTTCAAACTCTGCGCTGCAGGTATCGACCATTTTATATACACGCGTCATGCCCAGAGCCTTCCTGTGTTCATATACTTCTTCGCCTGTGCAGTCTTTAATAAGGTCGGCTATCTGTTCATCGCCAAAGCCCATCTGCTTTGCCTGGAACAGCAACGCTTCCGGTATTTTGTCGAGATGCTTATGATTACGTAGCTCTGTTTCCAGGTTCACAATATCCTGAATCTGGTACAGGAACCATGGGTCGATCTGGGTGAGCTCCCTGATCGTTTTAATAGAAACCCCTGCGGCCATAGCTTCCTTTATACGGAAGATTCGATCCCAGGTAGGGCGTTTAAGTGTATCTATCAACTCTTCAGGACGAAGCCTGCTCGTGCTGATGAAAGAAAGGCCTGTAGCGTTATTCTCCAGGCTCTGACATGCTTTTTGTAAGGCCTCGGGGAAAGTACGGCCAATAGCCATTACCTCACCCACCGATTTCATCTGCAATCCCAGTGTATCATCTGCTCCTTTGAATTTATCAAAATTCCAGCGAGGCATTTTCACGATCACATAGTCAAGCGCAGGCTCAAAATATGCTGAAGTGGTTTGCGTGATCTGGTTCTTTAGCTCATCAAGGTTATAGCCAATTGCCAGCTTAGCCGCTATCTTGGCGATAGGGTAGCCTGTAGCCTTAGACGCAAGCGCTGATGAGCGGCTAACCCTTGGATTTATCTCTATGACTATGATCTCTTCTGTATCCGGATTCAATGCGAACTGAACATTGCAACCGCCTGCAAAGTTGCCCAGGTCGCGCATCATCATGATCGCCGTATTGCGCATCAGCTGAAAAGCTGTATCGCTTAATGTCATAGCAGGTGCAACAGTAATACTGTCGCCAGTGTGTATGCCCATCGGGTCGAAGTTCTCGACCGTACAGATAATAACTACATTATCATTTTTATCGCGCAGCAGTTCCAGCTCAAACTCTTTCCAGCCCAGCATGGCCTTTTCTACCAGCACTTCATGCATAGGAGACGCAGTAAGCCCACGGTCAAGCGCAGCATCCAGTTCGTCTTTGTGCATTACAATACCGCCACCGGAGCCACCCAATGTAAATGAAGGGCGTATTACGATGGGCAATCCTATCTGCTGTGCAAATTCTTTTCCTTCGAGCAAGGAGTTCGCCGTCTTTGCAGTGGCCACAGGTACGCCAAGCTCTATCATCCAAAGACGGAACAGTTCACGATCTTCCGCTTTATCTATTGCTTTAATGTCTACCCCGATCAGCTTTACATTGAAGCGCTCCCAGATACCCAGTTCATCTGCTTCTTTGGCAAGGTTCAGTGCAGTTTGTCCACCCATTGTAGGCAATACAGCATCTATCTGATTTTCCTCCAGTATCTGCTCTATACTTTCCACGGTCAATGGCAGCAGGTATACCCTGTCGGCCATTATAGGATCGGTCATAATAGTGGCAGGGTTAGAGTTGATCAGGATCACCTTTACCCCTTCTTCTCTAAGGCTCCTGGCAGCTTGTGAGCCGGAATAGTCAAATTCGCAGGCCTGGCCTATGATGATTGGTCCTGAACCAATAATAAGTACACTTTTAATAGAAAGATCGCGCGGCATTGTATAAATTAGTATTCAAAAAATAAAATAAAATAAAACGAAAAAACCAGATCAAAAGGGCTAAGTGAAAACACTAGAAAATTCAGATATGCTTGAATTTTGTCTTTTGAATTTGCGAGCGATGAGCAGATATAAAAATCGGGCTCAACGCCCGAGGTGCAAAAGTATAAAAAAATAATGAGTAGGTCGAATTTTGTATGGAGCAAAATCCTGGATTACGCATGCAAAACAGCCAGCATTTTTCTATTTTAAATATATGTATACAAAGGTGAAAATAATGTAACATGAGTATCTTTTTAATAATAATTGACATTTTGTACACATGTCTCATAAATTACCTCATCGGGGATAATTATTTACATAATTTTGCTCACAGGATAAAACTATCCGAAATAACCGGGATTCTTTTTCGCACCTTTGCGATTATTATAAAATTGACGCCATAATGAGTAGCTTTTTAGGCTTTTTTAAATTTCTGACACAAGAGATAGCAATAGATCTGGGTACTGCAAATACACTTATCATACATAACGACCAGGTGGTGGTAGATGAACCATCTATAGTTGCCATAGACCGCAGCACTAATAAAATAGTAGCTGTAGGTAAAAAGGCAATGATGATGCATGAAAAAACACATGAGAATCTAAAAACAATAAGACCATTAAAAGATGGTGTAATAGCCGACTTTAATGCAGCGGAAGGAATGCTGAGGGAAATGATAAAGCTTGTATATCCAAAGAAGCCAATGTTCCCGCCGAGCTGGCGCATGGTTATTTGCATACCATCGAGCATTACAGAGGTAGAAAAGCGTGCGGTAAGGGATTCAGCAGAGCAGGCAGGCGCCAAGGAAGTGTATATGATACATGAGCCAATGGCCGCAGCGCTGGGCATAGGAATAGATGTAGAAGAGCCTACAGGTAACATGATCATTGATATAGGCGGTGGTACTACAGGTATATCCGTAATAGCACTGGCTGGTATAGTATGTGACCAATCGATAAGAATAGCAGGCGATGAGTTTACAAGTGACATAATGGAAACCATGCGCCGCTACCATAGTCTTATGATAGGGGAGCGTACAGCAGAACAAATAAAGATACACGTAGGATCTGCACTGAAAGAGCTGGACAACCCACCCGATGATATTGCTGTGAACGGACGTGACCTGGTAACAGGTATCCCTAAACAGATCATGGTCTCCTACCAGGAAGTAGCTGAGGCACTGGATAAATCAATATTCAAAATAGAAGAAGCGATCCTGAAAGCATTGGAAAGTACACCACCGGAACTTGCATCTGATATCTATCGCCGCGGCCTGTACCTGACAGGTGGTGGTGCATTGCTGCGTGGTCTGGATAAGCGGATATCGCATAAAATAAAATTGCCCGTACATGTAGCAGACGATCCTCTTCGTGCTGTGGTGCGTGGTACCGGTATGGCGCTTAAGAATATTGCAAGAATGCCATTCCTGATGAAATAATTTTCAATTGCCTGTATTGTAAATGCAATACAGGCAATTTGTACATACAACTTATATAATAACAACTCATCCCAGCTACAAAAAGTGCGCAATTTCATTTTATTTATTCGCCGCTTTTTCAATCTCATATTATTTCTGGCCCTGGAAATAGTATGTATCATTCTTATTGAACGCACAAATACGCTGCAGGGCAATGATATAGTCAGCTCTGCCAATACAGTGTCGGGTATCGTATACAAAAAGCAAAGCGATGTTGTCTATTATTTCGGGCTAAGAAAAATGAATGACAGCCTGCTGAATGAGAATGCACACCTGAGAAACGAGATAGACCATCTGCATAGTATAGATACGCTGAAAGACAGTATGGTGCATAAGCGTATAAATCCCACAGATTCCAACATACACATTGTAAAATTTGCTGACTATAAATACCGCACAGCACGTGTGATCAATAATTCCACCAATGCCAGCGATAACTACATAACCATTAACAGGGGCTCGAATGATGGCATAGCCAAAAACATGGCAGTAATATCAGGGACCGGTATAGTTGGCCGTGTAGAGCATGTTTCAGCACATTTTTCCAGCGTCTTATCTATACTTAGCTCCAAACAAAAGGTAAGTGCAAAATTGAAAGACGGCACGAATGGCTATATAGTGTGGGATGAGAAACAGCCCGATGCGCTGCTTATGACAGATGTGCCTCAGCAGGTAAAAGTAAAAAAGGGCGACTCCATTTATACGGCAGTATTTTCCATCTTTTCCCCTGATATACTTATAGGTACTGTAGTAAGAACGGAAGCAGTGAAGAAAAATACGATGCAGCTGATATACCTGCAGTCATCAACTAATTTTCATAACCTGCAGTATGTGTATGTAATAGAAAACAAGATGGTGACTGAAAAGAAACAGCTTGAAGATTCATCAGCAAAAAAATAGCCATGAACGTGTACATAAAAAATATCTTGCGTTTTTGTATCATCATCCTGCTGCAGGTGCTGATCCTGAACAAGATAACACTGCGCTGGTGGAGTGAACCTTCCGGCTTCCCGGTATTTATTCCTTATGTATACCCGCTTTTCATTTTGTTATTGCCCTTTGAAACACCTGTGTGGGCATTGCTGATCTTAGGTTTTATAATGGGTGTTTCTGTTGATACATTTATGAATACAGCCGGTATGCACGCATGCGCTACTATACTTATTGCCTATTTACGCACAAATGTATTGAGCGCATTACTACCAAGGAATTTATCGGAATATGCAGGCCAGCATCCTTCAATAAAAAGTATGGGATGGATGCCGTTCCTGGTGTACAGCGCTTTCCTGATCATACTGCATCATTTTGTTTTCTTTACCCTGGAATTATGGAATTTTTCCAATTTCGGATTCCTGCTACTAAAGATCGTAGCGTCAGCTATTACATCTATGTTGTTCATTATTGCTTACCTGCTTTTGTTTACAAGACAAAGCACGTCGCGTATATGATCTAGTCGAGCGGTATGATCGTATTGAAATCAAGACCGTAAGCTCCTATTGAAATGTCAGGGCGTAGCCAGTTGACAAAGATTTGACCACCTGTATTGACAGCGCAATTCACTTGCTTCACCCATGCGACACCCAGATCGTCTTTGATAAGGAATGATGCAAAATAGCTAGCGGTAAAGAGTGCAATGTTATTTGGTACATAACCTGCCGGTAAGGTTCCCATCAAAGAATATATTGCTGCAGTAGAAGGCGGAAAATTTTGTGCATTGTTTGCAGCCAGGTTGGCCCTGATATGTAATGTATTTGTCAGGGAATTCTTTTTATAAAAGATGGTGCCTGTAACACCACCTACTGCCGGCAGTGTATTTACCACAAGGCTATTCCATGAAGCCTCGCGATTGTTTAGCCCCAGCCCGACACCAAATGGTATTATGTCATCAAGCAAAAAATGTGTTGCATCTGTTGGGGTTGTGTTTACCAGTTGCAGCAGTAAGCCCGTTTTTTCGAGTATTACATTTGGTGTGCTGCCGTCGTGGTAGGTAAGCGGACCGGCCCCGGGTGTTATTACTACATACATAGCATTGCCAGGCGATACCGCAGGGTAGCTCTGCGCCGGGAAACGGACCAACTCTCCATTGTAGAAAAACCATCCTGCACTTACGTTAGTTGATCCGCCAATTCCCGGTGTGCTTTCCATACCACTAAGCATCGCTGGTGTACTATTGTTGCTGCCCAGGCAGCCAAGAGTGTTCAGACACTCTGTATAAGCGCTTTGCAGGTAATCGAGTTGGTCTTGTGTAAGCGGGAAACCGCCGGGCTGAGTAAAATCTATTGCTTTCACGATTTGAGTATTTTATGGTTGTAATTAAAAAGTTACGATCTGGTAAATTGTTCTTCCTGCAAGGCGGTACTGATCTATTAGTGCTTTCATCCTGGTGATATCGAAGATGATAGTTGACGGGACATTGACAATAAAGAACGGAGCGGTAAAACTTACTTCTGCATCTGTATACAATGGAATGGGGTCCGGCGGGAGAATAATACTCGTTCCAATCTCACTGATGAGATCTATATAAACAGGTTTATTCTCCAGCGATTCATAAATATATACAGGGTCATGGTACTCGATCTCACTGATAAATATTCCTCTGTCTATATTGTCAAACGTATCGTTTAGTAATGCCTCAATATAACACACCTGGCTACTGTGATTTAGCCTGTACAAGTTATTTGCCCGGTTAGTTGTAAACAGGCCATGTAAGTAAACTACCGGTAACACCAAACATTTGAGCCATGCATAATGAATACTTTTTCGTAGCCTGACTGGCATATTCTGCCACGATAATCTATTATAATCAACATCGAATAGTCCCATGATCTCCGTGCTTTTTTAGAGGATATGTTTAATTAAAAGTGTGGTACGATATACATTAAATGGGGGTATGTGCTGTATAGGTAATATTGGCGTCAAAGAACGTTTCATCTAATGCCATATACCCGGAATCCGGCAGATACTCCACAGGAATATTCGTGTATGGAAGCAGTCCGTATTGCGCCTGGGCCGTCACTACTTCGCCTATTCTTACACCCTCTATCGATTGCAAAGCCTTAATGAGGTAGTTCAATACAAATAATCCGTTGAAGGGCAGATTTTCAAGAAAAGATCTGATCGCATCTTTCACAGGTGTAGCAGACGTGCCGTCTAGTCTTGCGCCGGTATTATCAAGTATTAATGGATCGTAGTAAATACCTAATGCCAGTTGCAGAGTATCAGGGTCATCGCTGGTTATCTGCAATCGTACGCCTGCATCTTTTATCCTGGTCATGTATGCCTGGAAAGCGGGAAGGTCTGTGCCTAATTTAGCTAATGAGCCGCTGTTGCTTTTGGCTACTTTAATTCGTACAATACCAATGAGCTCGACTGCAGCAGCATATGCCACGATCAATACCGAAGGGTCTGCAGGCGGTACTAATGGGTACACATCAGTGTCCGGAGGAAGTGTTATTCCTTTCTGGTACGCTTTGGCCATAGCCACATACCATTGTAACGTATGTGGTTTTTGAGTACTAATGATCGATGCAACTTCATTTTTATGTGCGTCAAATAATTGCTCCAGCGTCCATTGTGCTGTAGCTACCACCCACGTCCACAACAGCCAAATAGCTGATTGGCTTGTACTTGTCAATCCGGAGAGGGAGGTGTCGGCGGCTTTTGTTGCTATCATTCCAGCCTGTATCTCTGCTATAGTTCTTGCCATTATTTTTTATTTTTAATGTTATGCTATTTCGATGACCTGTGTACAAAGACTGCGTGCAGGAAATGTAAAAGGTGTTACATCATCTATGTATTCCGTTTCTACACCTAGTGTATGCAATCCCGGTGTCAGGTCGATCAGTTGTATGTCCGGATTTCCCGCATTGGCAGGATCTTCGTATGGTACTGCGCCGGCTACTACCCAGTGCATCTCCATATGTCCATAAGGAGGTATGACATTTGTGTAAACAGGAGGTAGGTGACTCCTGGTAAGACGAAGTGTGACAGTATTGCTGTCAGACGAAACAAAGTCGACCTGGAGACTGGCAATCATCTGTTCATGAAAGAGCGGAACATTGTCTATCAGTACAATAACCGGTGCAAATATCGCTGTGTTTCCTGCTATATCTTCAAATGTTATAGTTTGTCCGGTAAAATGTGGATTCCACACCCATACATTTTGGGGACTTACCCACGGTACCTGGTACCAAAGATGTTTAGCTGCCATTGGTAGCCCTCCGATCTCCAATGTAATAGTAGGTGGCGTCCCCGCATACATTGCTGAATACTCTTCATAAGTCAGTTTATTGTCTCCGGGATATGAAGCGACAAGTGGGTTGATATTAGTAAAGTCAGGAGTGCAGTCGAATATTATTCCATAGTATCCCTGCACTGGTGGGGCAAAACCACCTTCATACATTGAATTCAGGAATGGCTTTAAAACAATGGTCATTCCAAGAGATATCGGAGGTGCTGAACCAAGTGTGCCAACTACTATGTCGTTCTCTCCGTAATATTTCAATGTGCTTTGGTCCGACAATAATTGAATATCATTTGTTGAAGGTATTTTGTATGATGTCCCAACTATAGGTGTGTCGCTAATTGAAATATTGTTATAAGCGCAGAAGGACATCCCTGTTTCGATACTTCCCAAAGCCTGGAGAATAACATCAAGCATGCTTTGGTTGGGTTTTACCGTTATTGTATTATCCATAGATATTTCGTGTTTTGATTGTGTAAAGACTTAGACCGGTTATTGGTAGTATGCATCTGTCTTTATTACTCCTGTCGCATCGAGCGTCACACTTTTTACATCCATACCATCTTTGATAAATTCAAGACTAATTTTTCTCATAAGGTCCTGGTAATTCTCATCATCCAGGTAGTCAACAATGCCTACAGATACAGTTGGATTCTGTTTAAAATCACCACTATTGTTCAATACCAGCTGGCGCTGATGCTGGGCGGTGCATTCATTTACAATAAAATCACCTGAGGATATTAACAGATCTTCAGATTCATCCAGACTTATGTCAGTCATTTCTCTTGCCATAGTATTATACTTTTTATGCGCTCAGCAAATTGTTTAGTCTTACTAGGAGTGCGCTGAAATTTGTAGTATTATTCGGCGTGCTGCTTATACCGGTACTGGTTGTTACTGTGAGTGCCGTCAATTCTGTTATCAGGTCTTTCAATAGCTGAAATAAGCTTTCGCCCGATGTATTCATTTTGAATACAGTACTTCCAATATTAAACAGTGATCCGCCATTTTGTATTTTTACCTGAGCGTCATCTATTTCATACTCCACGTCGATGATCTTCGCTTTGATCTTTGTTATTTCACCGCATCTAAGCAATACCCATTCCCCGCTACCATCAACACTTCCAATTACAACATTGCTGCCCTCCTTGGGGAACAGGATAACACCATTGTCATTCTCTGTAGCCGTTGTCAACATTACATGTTTAATTGGCGCACTGTCGTCGTTGGGTTGTACGCTCATCGTAAATGAAGAATCATTTATGCTTCCTGCAATCACAGTTCCACTAATGATCTCATGAGGCATTCCTGCTAAGGCTCTAATGCCGTCTTTTATTCTTGTAGTGTTCTTATTCATGTAGCATTATTTTTGCAGAACTAAATTTTATACCAACCTCAACTTTTCTACGCGCACCAGATATCCCGAAAGTTGTTTCTACACTTTCTATTAAATAAATAGCGTTGCGCTCCGGATACCGACTGTCAACGATAAATGCTTCATATCCCGGTATAGCATAAGGCTCAAGAAAAGTGTTGATCGTACCTTCATAACCTATGTAATTCAATTGGTAAGCCTTTTCATTGGCAAGTTTCTTTAACACTGGTGCTTCCTTTATTTGATTCAGTATCTTATTGTGTGTCCTTACATATTTCCTGAATGCGTCAGAAGTACCGGATATTTTCTCTCCTTTAGGAAGTTTTTTGCTATAAATTACCTGTGTAGGGTCACTATCCGTTAAGCGCTCTTTCAGCGAATTGTCTTTTATTACATTATATCCAAGCCTGTATTTGATCTGTGGTGTACTTAATATATTATTGCCTTTAGCGCATTCAGTGTATAGCAATCCGCACCATAAAGTATCTGGTCTTATAAAGAAACAAGTAAGATTTCCGTCAGTATATTTAGATATGCTGTTAATTATATCAAACCCGCTTTCGTTCTTAAAATGCACATTATTTAAGGTAATGTCTACTTTGCATTCAACAGATATCCTATAACGACTGTTTATTCCAGATACGGCGTTCTTCAGTAGTTCTTTGATTGTTACTTCGCCTGACACCTCTTTTATCTTATTCCTTCTTAATTGCCAGCTATATCCCTCACATTCTACTTCCAGGGGTATTTTTAGATTCTGTCGTTTTACAAATCCTCGGAATTCCGTCTGGAGTGCGTTATTGTATCCAAGCTTAATGATCACCGGATCTCCTTCTGTAAACAGTCTGCCTGTTGTTATCAATTCAGGCTGCACTTTCCCGTTACGTATTATCCTGGCAATTGAAGGAATAGTTATCGTCGCAGTTTCTTCAATGCTATATATACTGCGCCTGATGAGTACATTATTTATACCACTGAAATGGAATTTGCCAATAGTTATGTCGCTGGATAATACAAACATTATGATATGGATATAAGGTTAAAAGGTTCGTCGCTCACCAGGTGCAATTCGTATGGTCTTATATTTTTCACGCCTGATATAGTTGGTAACTTTAATTCGGTAATTACTATGTGATCGCTGCCGCTTCTGCTAGGTCTTAAAAGGAAAATATCTGTCAGTGGGCATTGTATCGATAATGGAATGTTTTGTTCAAATATCGTTCTGAGTATAGTTATATCGGCTTCGGGAAATTCGTCCTTATTGCCAATAATGAAGCCTTTGATAGTGATCTCATAGTCTTTTATGTTTATCAACTCTTTTACTGTGCCTCTTCTTTCAGTTAATGGTGTCTCAATAATGGTTTTCCTGCTTGAAATTGAAATCACAGGGTAGGGCAAATTCCATTTTCTCAAAGTTGCGCTTGTTTGATTACCCCCGGAGGCAGGTTTGTTCTGGGCTGAAGCAGGTAAGAGGCTAATATCTGTATAAGTAAGTGTAACAGGCATAAAATATTCTGTACCTGTTTTGTCTTTCGCATAGTATGATGATCCGTGTGTGCCCTGCTCATTTCTGCTCGGGGGATTGACATTTGTTACATGCGTGAATTCGGGGTCGAACGCTTTTGTTTTATAGCCGAACGTCTGCTCAAATAAATTTGCGAGGCTAAATGATATCTCTGCCATGTTGTTATATTACGTTTGCGCTGTTTAGAATTTCCAGCAATACTTCTTCAACTTTGTGCTTAAAGTCGGTCATGCCTTCTTTCATGTCTCGAGTGTTGATCGTGAAGTTTCCTATCATCGGCCTATTTAAGTTAATGGTAACTCCAGGACGTGTGGGCTCCGTGGCGGCCAATGTACTTCTGTGGTTTCTTCCGATCTGATTGTTAGATGCCGCATTCTGCCAGGTTGTTATATCAATTTGTTCATTGTCTATCAGGCCTTTTATTCCCTGGAATTCTTTCCAGACTATATTAGCCTGATTCTTGGTTGCTGGGAACTGACTTACATAGTTTTGATATTCTTTTTGAACATACGGAAGGCCGTTACTTAAGTATGATTGGATAATAGCGGTTAAGGCTATATCATGAATCGGCTTTAGAATACTGCCCGTTGATGAAGGTTGCTTTCGCGCTTTTTCTTTGTCTACAGGAACGAGTGAAGTACTATTTGACCAGGCATCCGCGCCTCTCATATTGTTTTCATTACTAAGCCGTAGTGTGTCATTTACGTACGGGATCAGATTCAATGGGAAATGACTGAATTTGTCAAATTGATTTCTGAATGTGAGTAAGTCCTCGGGCTTTTCAAATTCCACATTTGTTATTGGTCTCCTTTTTGAACTGTCATTATAGTTTAACGCTTCAACTAATGCCTGGAGGTATATTGGATCGTTACCTGCAGTTTTTTGATGGTCGAACGATATCGTGCCTCCTTGTCGTAAAAAACTTTTTTTGAGAATTTCGACTTCTTTGGTCACCTGGCTGACCGACTTTTCTTTAGGCCTGTTTTTCAGTTCTACATATTGGCTTGCCAGGATATCATTACTTTTCGCCTTTAGAGAATATTGGTTTCCTTTCTGCTGTGCTTCGTCTGAAAAATTATTTTTTAAAACATCAGGTTTTTTACTGAAATATTTGCCATGTTCTGCTGCTGCTACGCCTCCCAAAATCACCGCTCCTGTACCTAAGACTATTGGGTTCATTACCGTTGCAGCAGATATTATGGCTTCTGCCCCTGCAATGATCGCGCCGGCCCCAATAAGGCTTTCTATTAAACCTCCTGCGGTCGAAAATGCTTCCATTCCGCTCACAGCTTTCAAACCTCCGTTCAGAAATTCAACATCTCCTTTGACCTCCTCCATCGCTGGAGATAATTTTCTGAATGCGTTTACTAAATTCAGGTTACTTTCCGCTAGCTCTCCAAGAGATATAGCAACCTCTGTATACTTTTTTTTATTGCCATGATTTTTATCGGCGCGTATGGGTTCAGTCTCAGTTGTGTCTTCATGGGACGTGATGACATTAGCGTATTTCCCGGATATTGCAGTTAGATTCAGTTTATTATTAGTTAATGTGTTGAGGCTTTTGTTAAGGCTTGCCAGGGAAGTGTCGAGCTGTTGTACCCGGTCTGTTATACTGTATATCGCATTGTTCAGCAATTCTAAATTTGCACGTAGAGGAAGAAACCAATTAATATCCATTATCTGTACCATGAGTTTTTATTTTAGTCTGATGCATTTTGTTTTTTCATGAAACACTTATATTTTTATTTTTGTACCATGGAAACACGATTATTTTTTCTCTCATTTCTCTTGTTGCTATCTGGATGTGACCACTCATCAAAACACATTGATGAAAGTCTTCTGGATCCGAAAATTGCAATGGCTCAGGAGTTTGTAGAGCATATAATGAAAGATGAGCGCTTTTATGTGTTAACTCTTGTTGAAGGATATAATCCGGATGCGCCAAAGGATGATTTGAAACTTCTTATTGACGCTAATTATGAGACTACACGCAAATATGTTGGCAAGTATAAGTTGACATCAATTGAGAATTGGTACAAGACATATGATACGCTGTTTGCAAAGAATTCAGACTATGCTGTATATCATGAGAACGTAATAATACCTTTTGATTTGAAGGCAACAGGCAAAGAACCGGCTATGCTCATGATCGGGTTTAATTCTGGATACAAAGACAAGATTTTTGACTTTATAGTAATAGAAGCAGAGAATATCCTTCCTGACGGAAATGTTAAGGTTAATCGCAGATCATCCCGTGATCAGGAAATAGAACTAAATCGCTAAGTAGTGCTTGCAACGCTTTGATACAATTATTCCTGCTTTCTTATATACTGCAAGTGCGCTATCTTCTGAGCAAAAGCTTCATCGCTGAGTGAATGATGGTCAAGGCCCGGTAAGTAGTATTCAAGTAATGTTTCCAGGTAACCTATGGAATCCTGCGCCGGTCCCCCGCAGGACTCCGTTATAAGTTTACCAGGGTTGCCTTTTTGCCGTCCAGTTTCACTTTTAGCTCCTGGCTTACGCCGATGAACATCTGATCATCTTTTAGTATTTCCTCGCTGCCACCTATAAAAGTGACGTTGGCCAGCTCCTCAAAAATGTCTAGTGCTTTATCTCTGTCAGCTTTGCTCATTGCGCAGTTTAGCTCGTTCCTGCCAGGGTTTTTAAAGTATGCTATGTGGCCGTCTACTTCTATAGCGTATATACCATATTTGTATTTTGCTTTCCATTCACCTATTTGCGCTTCGGTGGCCAGGCCTATATATTCGTTGGTCTTTGACATTTCAGGTATTTATATTGTTAGATAGATATTTTTTTACTGCTAAATTTCGGAGTACTACTCAGACAATAACTTCAGAAATATTATCGGTAGCGTTACGTCCATATTCTTAGCACCCTGTTCCCATCCTTTTTCAAAGTCTTTTACTTCTACTCCTACCAGGGTATCTGTTTGCAATGGGCGTGTCCCTTTAGGCTTATAGGTAATGACAATATCAAACTGGATATCCAGTATATCATCTCCTCCTGCTACAAGTGCTGCACGATTCATATCATCTATTGCGCCTTTTAGCACTTTTATTTGTCCTTCGTATGTACGGTTGCCGCTTTGTATACTTATAGGCTCATCACCGGCAGCATGTAGCAACTGTTTGTCTTTTGCTGCTTTGTATTTTACTCCCCTGATCTTTGTTAGTGGGGCGCCGGCAAACATTACGGTCATGTCTGCCCATTCGCAATCTTTACTATCAAAAAAATTTATTGATGGCATAAATAATATTTTTAATTGTGATTATTGTTTGGAGATATATGGTTGATCATTACTGATTTGCCGGATTTGTAAACCCTAAGTCGATCTGTATTTCTGTGGCGTAGCCTACAGGCAGTACCTTTAACACAACATTCAGTCTATTGGTGCTGAGTATATTCTGTGCCGGATCAATAAAGCAGCTAACAGCACTTATCTCTTTATTGGCAGTCATGGTATTGTTTACCTGGTTTACTATTTGCTGGCTCAGCCATTTGCAGAATCCTGCATCAAGGGTGCCATCCGTATTTACGGGTACTTCATCATCCACCTCCTGCACAAATGTTGTATAGGCCAGTATGTGTACCTTGTCTATCACCCTTCCTCTTGCCAGCATGCAATAGTCGTCTGTTGTTGCAGTTAACATCGGATCTCCGCTAAAGAAATAGCCACTTACATTAGGGTAAGTAGTAAATGTGATGAATCCTTTACCTGCTATTGTTGCTAGTGCTCCTGCCCCTACGGCTTCAACAGTTGATGTGCCCGTGAATGCAGCCGTATTGGTAAGTGCACCACTTCTTACTCTGCTTATTTTCCTTTGAACCGGAATAGCTGATATTACACCCAGCAGCAGGCCTATGCATGCGCTTGCTCCTGTTACAGTATCTCCGATTAGTACGGCTGTCCTGTTATTTGTTGTGCCTGTGGCCTCATCTGTTAGCGCAGATGGTGTTCCGCTATAAGAAGAGCCTCCTATAACAGCCCTGAATGGTTTCTCTGCAGCGAAATAGGCAGCACTCATTACAGCCATATTACTTGCCGATGTATACACGTCGCCGTTTAGTCCGTGAGTAACAGTTACTGTACCGCCTGCGGCAGTTATTGCTACGTCATCGCTTAGCAAGCCCAATACTTTTATTTTGCCGGCAGCAAAATCCAGGAGCTTTTTAGCGCCATTGGCGTTCGTATTGTCTGCCATCTGTGCCACAGTCATAGTGTCTGGCACCAGCATCATGTACAATGAGGCTCCTGTTCCCGCCTGGTTGTAGAACTCTTTCAGCTGCTTTATGGCAAATGGATTATCTGCTTCCGTAATACCCGCAGTTGTTACATCGGCAAGGCTGTTTACAAGTATTGGTGTTCCGGCAGTATACCCGCCGCTTTCCGATATGCCGGTTAGTACTATCCCGGTTATTCCGTCATTTGTCTGGAGGGTTCCTCCCAGCTGGCCATTAGCCAGTGTAATGTTTACACTACCCATTATTTAGTTGTTTAGAAGTGATTGTATATTACTGTGTATCGATATCGTCAAAGAGATCATCGTCCCATTGTCCGTTTACAAGGTCATTTACGGCCTGGTCGGCTTCTTCCCGGGTTATCGATGTTATTGTCGGGTCATCCAGTTTCTTCGCATGATTTTTTGCATTCTGCTCATCAAAAAATGCAAGATTGTCGCTGGTAAAGTAGAGTCGGTCTACTGTGTTGTTTTCGAAATAGTTGTTAGCATGTTTCATAAATGGTGATTTGATTTGCTGATAGGAAATAGGGGCTGGACCTTTAAGCGTTTTTCATCAATATGGTTATTGAGGATCATCATTATTCTTTGACCGTTTTTAACTCCAGGGAGTGTATGCGTTCTGAATGCTCATTGAGGCGGCGGTGTATCATGGCATCCTGCTCCTGCAGTCCTTTTATCTGCTGGCCCTGTATAGTGGTCGCCTGCGTTAGTTGCTTTAGTTCCAGCGCTATCTCATCCAGTCGTTTTATGATCTGGCCGGTGACTACATTTATTATAAAGCCCAGCATCGTAGCCATTACACCGGCCACCGCAATAAGTATCCATATTTTAATTTCTGAAAGCATAGCTCTTGGTTGTCTTATAGAGTTACATAGCTGCCGTCTTTCCTGCCGTGGTTATGCAGCCTGAACTATTGCTATTATTCCTTTTGCATCACTGCGGCGCATACGTGCACCCATGCGTACGCTCACGCTGTATACATCTCCGTAAAAAGTCGGATCGCCGATACGTTCAAAGAATGTGATCTGTCCCAGTGCGCGCTCTACAGCGCCTACCTGCCAGCAGAGTACGCCATCATTATCCGTAACAGCTGCAGAGGCGCCGTAAGGATTTACTACAGGTGCTGCATCATTTGTGTATGTAGCTACACCGCCACGCATCATAATGTTGAAACCAAATAAACGGCCCAGTATACCATCTTTTACATCATATGCTGCACTAAAGTCACGATACTGCGTTGCAGACATATCATCTGTCAGCTGCTGAAACATATCAGCACTGATCAGTGCATAGCGGCCTTCCATTGGTATGTTCTGTTTGTTCAGTTGCAGCTGCGCATTCTTCAGGTCATTTACTGTAAATTTCTTGCGTGTGCCGGTTGTGCCCGCCAGGTGTGTCGCTGTGTTAGCTCCTGTTGTGCGTATTACAGTTCCTGTCGATCCTGTAGGGCACCAATCTATAAGCAGGTTGTCAGCTACCGTTTGCCTCAGGGAGGATTCGTACTCGCCCAGCACGCTTTCCCTTTTGTTGTAGCTTAGCTCAAAGGTTTCTGCATTAGGTATCAGTATCGGGTCGGTAGTGTACTCGTCAAGAGTATAGGTTACATCAGTGTCGCCACGCTGTACAACGGTCGCTGGTATGCTGCTGCGGTTTTTCACTATTGTTGCCAGTGCTCCGGCCTGTGGTATATGCACTACCTTGCCTTGCAGCACATACTGTCCTGCATCTGTTGACGCCAGCAGGAATTCATTGTTCTTAAACAGGTTGCCTTCGATGTGGTCTTGCCAGATCTCTTTTTGAATTGCCATAGTTGATTATTGATTGGTGATTGATAACTTGATTGGAGTAAACAGATAGGTCTGCTTAATAGCACGCATAGCTATAGCGCGTTCTTCAGATCTTTGGTATTAGCTTGATTAGTTAGGGATGCAAAGAGAAAAAATGCCGTGGGCACAGGCAGGGGAAAACCTACCTCATGAAGCCAAAACCGCTGCCCGGCCCCGGCGGATATTATAAATCAGATGAGAATTACATTAGTGGAGAGTGATCCATCGGCTTAATAGATGGTTGCCCTTTAGGGTCAGGAGTTAAACTTCTTGTCAAACAATTCTTTATACTTTATCGCATCATTCGCACGCAATTCTTTCAGTTTTTTTCCTGTTGGATCGTTCTTTTCATAGTCATCCCATTGCCACTGTGCTTCTGTATTGTCCTGCTGTTTGCTTCTCAGATGGGTAGCTATAGAGCGGTATGCAGGCATTGCTGCAAGTAATGATCTCAGCCCTTCTGGGTTTGTTGCATAGTCATTGGCCAGCTTACCACTTAACTCTGCTGTCACTTTCTTGTCTTCAAGCGCTCTGTCCAGCAGTGCGGTTATTTCAAATTTTGTTCTTGCGCTGTTCAGTTCGTCTATCTGTTGTTGCAGTGTTTGTTTGTCGTTTCGCAATAGTTTATTTTCCTGTTCAGCACATCCTGCTTTCGCAATCAGGTCTTGTACTGCATTTACCAGTTTTTGCTCGGTATGTTCGCCCTCAAGGTGTAGCGTATCACTTAGTAGTTGGATTGTGTTTTGCTGCAGCGCTTTTATAACTGGCGAGGTTATATTCAGGTCTACCAGGTTTATCTCGTTTTCCTGTGCGTCATATAAGCGTGTCAGCGCGTTGCAATTGCCGGGTATGTCTACAAGGCTGCATTCTTTATTATACCACTTTGTGATGGTTGGCCCCGTTTGTCCCGGTAGCATCAGTTCCGGGTCTGTACTGTATTCCAGCACTACTATATGGCCTACCGATGCCGCATTCAGGAAACCGTTCTCTGCTTCATCGCAGGTTTGCTCGCCCCTTCCGTTCGATAGGTTGATAACCGGGGTTCCTATTACTTTATCATCATCTACACGCAGGTCTTCCCACTTCAGCGCTATGCCGTCCTCACGCCGGTGCATGTAGTAGCCTATAGGGTTCTTTTGGAAAGAGGCCAGTTGATAACCTGATGTCAGCAGCCGGAATCCGTATTCATTTACTGAGCTGTCGGATAGCACATATTGCCTGTCTATTTTCTTGAATTTGTCTGTCATGATAGGGATATCGTTGTTTTGTGACACAAAGGTGAAACGTATTTTTCACTCTGGCAAAAGAGCGATCTGTGATAACACGAAAAGTGTAGTATCATACTACAGCTAGCGGTCTATCATAGATTTTTATTTCGTTCTAACGGATTGATTGTATGGTTACTACATCTTATTGCTACCTCAACATTTTCTCAAGCCCGTTTTTGTTGCTGATTTTCGCGTTTTCCCGAACATATTATTGCAGATCGCAGTGTATTAACGGTGGTTTGGGCTTGGTAAGCTATCAGATATAGCGATCTGTTTTAACGTATGGCCTATCTACCTTTCATCTAATCCACGTACCTTTGCACTTCAATTAACTTGTGTAAACAGTAATGGCAAAGCAAACCGAAAAAAAATGTTCTTTTTGCGATCGTGCGGAAAGTGATGTGAATATCCTTTTTACCGGCATCAAGGGCAATATTTGCGACCAGTGTATAGAAAATGCGCATTCGCTCCTTGCAGAAGCAACAGGCGGCGAAAAAGTGAAAAAAGAAGAAGCTCGTACGGAGCTGCAACAAAATAAGAATTACAAACCACGTGAAATAAAGGCGTTCCTCGACCAGTATGTAATTGGCCAGAACGATGCTAAAAAGGTATTGTCTGTAGCTATATACAATCATTACAAGCGCCTTACAATGCCGTTCCAGGATGATGTAGAGATCGAAAAATCAAACATTATGATGGTGGGCGAAACAGGAACAGGAAAAACGCTGCTCGCTAAGACCATTGCACGTTTGTTACAGGTGCCATTTGCTATTGTAGATGCTACTGTGTTTACAGAGGCCGGCTATGTGGGTGAAGATGTGGAAAGTATCCTATCCCGTCTGTTACAGGCCAGCAATTTTGATGTGCCGTCTGCAGAGCGTGGTATCATATTCATTGACGAAATAGACAAAATAGGCCGCAAAAGCGATAATCCATCCATCACTCGTGATGTAAGTGGTGAAGGCGTTCAGCAGGCTATGCTCAAATTGCTGGAAGGCTCTGAAGTGCTCGTGCCGCCACAGGGTGGCAGAAAGCATCCGGAGCAAAAGATGATAAAGATCAACACACAAAACATCTTGTTTATATGCGGAGGCGCATTTGAGGGTATCGATAAAATGATCGCCCGCAGGATACAGACCTCATCTATAGGGTACAATGCTATAAAGGCAACAAAAGACCTGGACAGGGCAAACCTGCTTCAATATGTAAATGCACAGGATCTGCGCACGTTCGGGCTCATCCCTGAGCTGTTAGGTCGTATACCCGTTGTTACCTACCTCAACCCGCTTGATGAGGCTTCTTTGAAGCGGATACTCACCGAACCTAAAAATGCGCTCATCAAGCAGTATACTCGTTTGTTCGAGTTCGAGGACATAGCGCTTACTGTAGAAGAAGAGGCGCTCGACTACATGGTGCAGAAAGCAATACAGTATAAACTTGGCGGCCGTGGCTTAAGGGCTATTTGCGAAATGATCCTCACAGATGCAATGTTCGACCTGCCATCAGAAAAACATGACGGTACATTTCATCTTACATTGGAGTATGCACAGCAAATGGTTGAGCATGCTAAGTTGGAGCACATGAAAGCTGCATAATAACTATAGATAATTCAGACTAAAATCTTAATACAATGAACGAACTGGTAGAACTAATGAAGACTAAAGCAGGCCTTACAGACGAGCAGGCTGTGAAAGCTGTAGAAGCTATGAAAGAGTATTTACAAGGCAAGGTGCCGCCTATGTTCAGCGGCTTTGTAGATCAGTTTTTCGCAGGCAAGTCCAGCGATAACGACAAGTCGCTTTTTTAAATTAAAAAAACTAAAGTTGAAAGCCGGATTTACCGGCCTTCAACTTTATACTTCAATACAAAATGTTGCTTTTCTTTGAATTCCTCTCTGAAGACAAGCAGTCCTGCTCCATACAGGTCTATGCTCATCATTACCCTGGCATCATTGCTTATCCTGTTCCATTCATACGTGTGCATAGCAGTTTCATGAATGTTGGCTATCAGAACCACTGTGTCATTTTTCAATAAAGGAATGTGTTTTTTTGAAAGAGAGGCCCATAGTAGTGGTTCTTTTGTCGGGAATATCACTATGCCTGTGTTCTGTATATCGTCATCCGGTAGCCACTGTATTGTATTGTAATTATAGTGGCAGGTAATGCGGTCAATAAGTGTATTGTATTCAGGGGGCAGGTCATTGTATGCTACAGGATTTTCTATTACCATCTTTCCTCTGTCCTGTAACACTGCTTCTATAAAGTCATATACATATGGGGAGTGTGTGCCATGGCGGCCTTTGGCCAGCCACAGGTATTTCAGGTATTCTATAGTTGCGTGTAAGGTCACTTGCTAAAGCTCTATTCTTTCCAGTTGCTGAAAGGTATAAGCATACTTATGCTTTTCGTCAGCGTGGTGATCCTCTTCCCAGGTAATCTTCCAGTGTGTGTGGTCTATGCTTGGGAAGAACGCATCGGCATCAGGTATCATAGTATGTACGCGGGTCATATATATGCGTTCTGCAAGAGACATTGTCTCTTCAAATACCTTTCCTCCGCCTATAATAAATCCCTCTTCGGTCGGTTCCTGTTGTAGTCTTTCCAGAGCAGCATCTATGTTTTTATATAGAAGCACACCTTCAGGTAATACAAGGTTTTCGTTGCTGGAGAGCACTATGTTCAACCTGCCCGGAAGCGGCTTGCCAAGTGATTCATAGGTTTTTCTGCCCATGATCACAGGCTTTCCCAGTGTAGTACGTTTAAAGAACTTCAGGTCTTCAGGCAAATGCCATGGAAGCTGGTTGTCCTTGCCTATCGCATTATTCTCAGAGACAGCAACTATAAAGGAAATGATCATCGGATTGAAGATTTAAAACACCCGGACAAAAAATCCGGGCTAACTACTATATACTAATTAACTAGCTACTCATCACTAAACAGCAACCGGAGCCTTTATGGCAGGGTGGAACTGGTAATTTTCAAGCGAAAAATCTTCGTACCGGAAAGAGAACAGGTCTGTTACGTCCTTGTTTATTTTAAGGGTAGGTAGTGGGTATGGTTGTCTTGTAAGTTGCAGTTTTGCCTGCTCTATATGGTTGTTGTATAAGTGCACGTCGCCGAATGTATGCACAAACTCACCTGCTTCCAATCCGCATACCTGTGCCATCATCATCGTTAGCAGTGCATAAGATGCGATATTGAAAGGTACGCCAAGGAACACGTCTGCGCTGCGCTGGTATAGCTGGCAGGATAATTTTCCGTCAGCAACATAAAACTGGAACAATGCATGGCATGGGCTCAGTCTCATTTTAGGCAGGTCTGCTACATTCCATGCGTTAACGATCATACGGCGGCTGTCAGGGTTCGTTTTTATCTGGTGCAGCACATCCTTTATCTGGTCATATATCTGCCCGTCTGCTCCTGTCCAGCTGCGCCATTGGTGGCCATATATAGGCCCCAGGCTCCCATTTTCATCTGCCCATTCGTCCCAAATGCTCACCCCGTGTTCTTTCAGGTAGGCAATATTGGTGTCTCCTTTCAGAAACCACAGCAGCTCATAAATAATAGATTTTACATGCAGCTTTTTAGTAGTCACAAGCGGAAAGCCCTTTTGCAGGTCAAAACGCATCTGGTAGCCAAAGCAGCTGATAGTGCCTGTGCCAGTGCGGTCGGTTTTTTTTATGCCTGTGTCTAGTATATGTTGCAGTAGATCTAAATAAGCTTGCATCGGTCCGTTTATATGCCAAAATTAAAACTTAAAATGCTAAAAACAGGTACATGGGGACAATTAAAGACTTATACCGCTATAAGTCAGTTAATTTTTTTTACTTTTGGGCATATAACCTACGACTTACCATATAAATGAGCACACTATCCATTGTCATCCCTGCATATAATGAAGGCCGTACTATCCATCGTATTTTGAATAAGGTGAAAGCGGTAGTGTTGGACGGTGGCATGCAAAAAGAGGTGATCATCGTCAATGACTGCTCTAAGGATAATACGGAAGAAGCGATTTTAGCTTACCAAGCTGCAAATCCCGATCTTCCCATCTCCTATTACAAGCACGAGGTTAACCAGGGGAAAGGTGCAGCGCTACATACCGGCATAAAAAAGGCTACCGGTGATTATGTGATCATACAGGATGCCGACCTCGAATATGATCCGGAAGAATACAACATCCTGCTGAAACCGTTGCTTAGTGGCTTTGCCGATGTGGTTTACGGCTCCCGTTTTATTGGAGGCAAACCACACCGTATTTTATTTTTCTGGCATTCTATAGGTAACAGGTGGCTTACATTGGCGTCCAATATGTTCACCAACCTCAATCTTACTGACATGGAGACCTGTTACAAGGTATTCCGGAGGGAGATGATACAGGGCATAAAGCTGGAGGAAAAACGTTTTGGTTTTGAACCCGAAGTAACTGCCAAGATATCACGTGTGCCGAAGGTGCGCATCTATGAAGTGGGCATATCCTACTATGGCCGTACTTATGAAGAGGGTAAGAAGATAGGGATGAAAGATGCGTTCCGCGCTATCTATTGTATCATCAAGTACAATGTCTTTAAGAAATAGGATATTGATCCTTGATCGTATTCTGTGTCAACCAATATTTATCACCATCAAATAAATCCCTTTCAGGGGGCCTAGTTTTTATGCCGGTCATTTTACCAGTCAGAGGCTTCACGCCGCAGATACCTGCAACCTGTTTTGTAGCGCCTAATGCCACGATCGTTGGAGATGTGATTATGGGAGAGGAGTGTAGTATTTGGTTCAATGCTGTAGTGCGCGGCGACGTCAACAGCATTCGAATTGGCAATAAGGTCAACATACAGGATGGCGCATGCCTCCACTGCACTTATGAAAAGACAAAGCTGAGTATCGGCAACAATGTATCTATAGGGCATAATGCGCTCGTACATGGCTGCACGGTTGGCGACAATGTGCTTATAGGCATGGGGTCTATAGTCATGGATAACGTGGTTGTAGGGGAAAATAGCATTATTGCAGCCGGTGCGGTGGTGTTAGAGGGCACCCAGGTGCCTCCGGGGAGTATATATGCAGGTGTTCCTGCAAAAAAGGTCAAGGATATAAGCCCTGAGCTATTAAAAGGAGAAGTAGAGCGTATTGCCAACAATTACCTCATGTATAGCTCCTGGTTCAGGGATTAACCTGCGCAAACAATTCAGATATGTTGTCAGTTGCGGGTTATTAAAACTTTTAGTAATAAAAAAAATATCTGTTAAAGTTATTGTTTTTTCAAAAAGGCTACTATATTTGTTCTCTAAATAACAAAAACACATTCTAATATGAAAAAACTGATCCTTGCTTTACTAGCTATGGGTACTTTGGCAACAGCCAATGCGCAAGAGCCACATAGTATCTTGTTATATGGTGATGCTACTTTGAAGACCGAAAGACTACCTGCATTAAATAAAACTACTGATTGGGATGCAAATATCGGCATCGGGTACCAATTCAATCATAACTGGACTTTGGGCTTAAAGGTAATGTGGGGTCAGAAAGCAACTAAAAGTGTTGCTGGTGTAAATATTACAGACAATCTTTACAAGGTTGGCCCGTTTGCACGTTATTCTCACTACATACGCAAGAGCGAAACTTTCTTCTGGTATACTCAGATGGATTTTGATTATGCTGGCGGTTATCGTACAAATGATGGTAATCCTGCAACCTTCAAGCACACTGGTATTTATGTTGGCATCTATCCGGCATTGGGTATCAATGTTGGTCGTGGTCTTTGTCTTAACTTCAGCATCGGAGGACTTGATTATTCAACTGATAAACAGCAGAGCGCAACTAACAGCGATAACACGTTCAATTTTACTTTCGGCAACCAGGCTCACGTAGGTATCAGCAAAAACTTCAATACTGGCCACAAAATGCATAGCCACCACGAACCAGGCGATGAAGTTCATCGCAGAAAGGCTGACAAAATGGAAGATGAAGATGATGCAGCTCCAAAGCCAAAAAGAAAAGAAAGGAACAGAGATGATGATGAGTGATAATTACTTATCTTAAACATATAGAACGTCCCGCTCAACAGCGGGACGTTTCTTTTTAAATCGCTTGATGAGCTGGTCACTCAAAACATTTTTTACTTTTTGAATGGATATAAGTAATATTATACGAAATTTACCGTTAGGTAAAATGACACAACTTTCCATGAAGATATATTGCCTGATCTTGTTCTCTTTCCTCGGTATTAATTCAATGGCGCAGGATTCTGCGGCTATTTCGCATACAGGTACCATACCTTATAGAAAGAATTCCGTAACCGGTACTATATCCGCAGGCTTTATTGACTGGCATCGTCAGGATTTCAATTTGCCTGCTGGTTTCGAGAAGAATAACGTATCCGGCTATGCACTATTCTATGGCAAGCTGGAATATGGAGTGGGCGAGAACATCAGTATCGCCGCTGCTGCCGGCTACGATGCGTTTGTGTACAATTATAGCCAGCTCTATTCAGGCTACGGTGGTCCTGTAAAAAGATACAAGGCAGACCATTTCCGTATTTTTAGTGGCGGTCTTATAGGATACTATCATTTAGGTAAAAAGATACGTGTTAAAAACCTGGATCCATTTATAGGTGTTGGTTTCTATTTGAACAATATTCGCCATAGCGAATTGGCGCAGAGCGATAGCACAACAAAAGTATCCTTGCAGCACAACGGTACACCTTATATTAAGGTTGGAGCCCGCTATTATATCACGCCTAAGTTTAGCTTATTCGCAGATGTCGGGTACGACCAGCAGAGCATATTCAGCGTAGGCATGTCCATCCGCTCTTTTTCCAGGAAAGAAACAAAGCAGTAAAATATTTACAACAGAATATCTTACAATTCATTTAGTAAACAGAGAAGCCGCACTGCAAAACAGTGCGGCTTCTTTATCTGATATTAAGCATACTGACTAGTAACTTATCAACCGTTCAACTTACTCACGATTCTTCCTTCTTCGGCACGGTCCCGAATACTATGTCCCACAACACGGAGCTTACACCAAAACCTTTTTCTGGAGCCTTATAATGATGCAGGTGATGATTACGCCATAATGCTTTCATAAATCTTGGTGGTGAAAAAGAATGTATTGCATAGTGCATCGATCCATAAATGATATAAC
This sequence comes from Flavipsychrobacter sp., assembly GCA_025963465.1. Taxonomy (GTDB): domain Bacteria; phylum Bacteroidota; class Bacteroidia; order Chitinophagales; family Chitinophagaceae; genus Nemorincola. The sequence goes on along the minus strand of JAOQAP010000013.1, from coordinate 11,811 downwards.
CGAATACAAAGCCGGGGAAGAAAGATAAGGCATACCAACCCATCAGGAAGTAGGTGATACCAAACAGGATACAGGAAACAATAAGGCTGGGTACGGGTGGCATGAACAAGCGTTCTTTATCCCGTGGGTATTCATGATGTACGCCATGCATGGTATAAACAAACCTCTTTGCCTTTGGACTTTCCACTATCATATGGAAAAGATACCTGTGCATCAGGTATTCAAAAAAACTCCAAAAAAGAATGCCTGATATAAAAAGTAATGCTTCGGTTCCTGCAGGTATACCTCGTTGCGTTGCTCCACGGTATAACATAAAGGCAATGATTGGGAAGTAAATGGAATAAATGACAAAAGGATGCGTCTTCGTCATCATTTCCATGTAGTCATTCCGAAACAGTCTGGCTTGGCCTTTATTCTTTATTTTATCAACCTCCATAACTAACGCAAAAAATAAAAATTAGTCGTTTAACTTGATCACATCATCCTCATCTTCGCCCATGAGGAAGGTTGCTGCATTATTTTTCTTCTCTATTACCTTATCCATCCACAGCAGCAGTGCGGGTAGCAGGGTCAGGTTGGTTACCATCGCCAGCAGAAGTGTTATAGAGGTTAGGTACCCTAATGACTTTGTGCCGTCAAATTGTGATAATACAAACACCCCGAAACCGGCTATTAAAATAAGGGACGTATATATTATACTTAATCCCGTATCATGAATAGTACGATGTACAGTATCCGCTATACTATCATCATGCCGCGAGAGCTCCTGCTTGAAATTCACCAGGAATCTTATGGTCACATCAATAGTTATACCTAGCGCAACAGAGAATACAAGTACTGTAGAAGGCTTTATCCTGATACCCATCCAGCCCATTAACCCCGCCGTAATAAGCAGCGGCACAATATTCACCACTATAGACATCAGTAGTATCCTCCATGAACGGAACAATGCGATCATACATCCGAAGATGATAAGGAACGCCAGTATAAGGCTATCCCTGAGGCTGTTCACGATAAACTTGCTCCCTTCCAGGAATGTAATACTTGTGCCTGTAAATGTCACTGTATACTTGCTGCTATCGAAAATGCGGTTTACTTCAGGGCGTATCTTATCAAGCAGTTTAGGCAATTTATATGAGCCTATGTCAGCCATGCTTACGCTGATGCGGGCTTTTTGCTTGGTACTGTCCACAAAAGAGTGCAGCAGCTTGTTGAACATGCTGTTATTATTATCACCCTTATTGGTACGCAGGTAGGGAAGCACAAACGCTGCCTGCAGCATATCGCCCGGCACCTCATAGCTGCTGGTATCGCCGCCAAAATAAGCCTGGTTAGCAAATTTGATACCTTCCGTAATAGCCAGTGGTCGTCCTATTTCAGGATATTGTTGCAGGTAGCGTACCAGCTCATCCATTTTGGTCAGCACATCCAGCGACACCACTCCGTTCTTTCTTCTGGTATCCACAACTATTTCCAGGGGCATTACTCCTTTGAAGTTGCTTTCAAAGAATTTGAGGTCCACATATATCTTGTCCGATTTTGGAAGGTCGTCTACAATATGAGCTTCATTATGCAGCTTCATAAGTCCTATTACTGACAGTACACAAACTATTCCGGTAAAACCATAGATCCATACTCGGTGGCTGAACACCCAGTTAGTGATACGGGTCAGTAGCTTATTGATCCATCCGCTTTCCAGGTAGCTCGTATGCTTCACATTTGGCGGAGGCAGGAAGCTGAAGAACGCAGGGATGAACACAAGTGATATAACGAACAGTCCCAGGATATTGATACCGGCTACCAATCCGAATTCCTTAAGCAGGACGCTCTTCGTAAAGAAAAATACGCCAAATCCGATTGCTGCCGTAAGGTTAGTAAAGAAGGTTACAATGCCCATTCTGTCTACCATACGCAGCAAGGAGCGCATTTTATTAGGGTTCTTATGATACTCATAGTGATACCTGTTCAGCAGGTACACGCAGTTAGGTATGCCTATCACTACCACCAGTGGTGGTATCAGTGCGGTAAGCAATGTTATCTTATAGCCCAGCAGCACTATAGTACCCATAGACCATATCACGCCTATAGCCACTACAAGCATAGAAGACAATACCGCCATGAATGAGCGAAAGAACAAAGCCAGGATAACAGCAGTAAGCAGGAAAGACAGTATCAGGAACAACCTCATTTCAGATTGCACCTTCAGGGCCATTTCCGTACGTATCAGCGGTAGCCCGGAATAGTGCATCGATGTATTGTGCTTTTTGCCAAATGCATCGCCTAGTTCCAGTATTTGATTAATAATAGCAGCCCTTACCTTCGAGTTAAGCGCATTTTTGCTGATGCGTACAGCCATCATATATGCCGGCGTGTCGCGGGTATTATATAGGAAACCTTTATAAAATGGCAGGTTGATAAATGTCTGCCTGATGCTGTCTATATTAGCAAAGGGAGGATCACCGGCTATAGGGGATACCTTCAGTTTCTCGGTAACTGTGTCTTTTATCAAAGTGATAGCGCCCGGTATGCTCAGTACATTCTCTACAGAATCTACTTTTGCTACCTGCTTTACAAGCAGGGCGTAATCATTAAAAAAAGCAGGGGAAAAGAAGTCTTTGGTCTGCACACCCACCACCATCAGGTTGCCATCTTCACCAAATTGCTTCCTGAAATTCTGGTAATCGATATATTTTTGGTTATCTGTCGGTACCGCGCTGTTAAACTCGTAGCTTAGTTTTATCTGGGAAGCGTAATAACCCATAATGCCGGTAGCTGCCAATAGGGAAATGAGCAGTGCTATACGGAACTTTATTATATAAGCGGCTATGCTATGCCACATGGTAAATAGTTAGGATTAGTAAACCGTAAAAATACAAAAAGAGGAGGGGATTAATCACTTTTTACGAATAACAATATACTATCCTCCTATATTATCAGTATTCCGTTATTCATTTCATTACACATGATGCAGATAGATGATAAACAGTGATTTATTTTTTCTTTTGGGTCACACTTTTGATAGCTTCCTTATGCAAATAGTCTTTATAATTATTCCTGATCCACATTTTAAGTTCCAGGTCAGTAGCGGCCCTTGCGAACGCGTACTCCATAGGGTACAGGTTCATAAACGTAACTAGTGTATCTCTCGTAAAATTTGTAAGTGAATTTACTAGCGCTTGCGTATACTTGGTATCTATATATTTCTGTTCTATATCTCTTTTGAAGTTTTCTTTGAACCGTTTGTTTTGCTTGTAGCTTTTAGACATTTTTTGTACTGGCCCGCCTATCAGGCCACTTATACCTCCGCCATTAGCAGAGCTGAATCCTGTTTTTATTTCTTTTTTATTCAATTCGGAACTATAAAGCGTAGCAAGTGCCATAGAGTCTTTCTGGAATGGGGTAGCCTCTTTTACTACAAATTCTTTTAGCTGCACACTTAGAGGCGCTAATTCTATCCGTTGATAGCTGCCGGGTAGCGCACGTACCTGTAATGTACGGTATCCCAAAAATGTTACAGATAGCAGATCACCAGCATTCACGGCAATTGTATAGTGGCCTTGTTCATCGGTAGTTGCTGTGAGTTGGTTCACATTATTGATAACAGTGGCCTGGTATACAGGTAAGCCGCTTTCGGCATCGGTCACTATCCCCTTTAGCAAGGTTTGCCCATGTCCGCTGGCAGACAATAGTAAAAACAGGAGTAAGTATATAGCTGCCTTCAAATGAAATAGTGTGATATGTAAATCTAAAAAACATATGCCAGTAACCCCTGTGCCTGAAGCGGTTTTGGCAATACTTTATGATAAAACCTTAAGGAAGAATAAATGCACCATCGTTTGCTATACTGTGCACTGACATGCCATTCACTGTAAAGGACTTCACTAAGTCTTCCTGCATCCTTTTAGAATAGTTATTGCCTATTACGGTCATTTTGGGCGAAAATATATTCTTCAGCTGCATAGCGTTCAGCTTACAGGTATAATTGACAATGAGATAATCAACCGGAAATTTACTTTCAGCAGGTATAGCTTCATTAAGCACCAATACCGTTTTGCCCCCCACTTCAAAAAACTCATTTACGTAATTGCTATCCTTCCTCCAGACCCGCCAGTTTATATGGGCTGGGTTTACTGCATATGCAACTTGTTTGGTTACCGCAGTGTCGGTATGCAACACGGAGAATCGCGCTCCTCTTATTAGTTCCACATGATTCGTTTTCCCCGTATTATACACCACCAGTCGATCCTGTTGCAACCTTATCCATTCATCGTTGCAGAAACTAATCAGCAATACGCAGCAGGCTATTATCCCTGTAAATAAAGCCTGTTTCTTTTTCCTGATAAGGAATAGCGACAGGCCTGTTATTACAACATAAATAATGAATAGCTCCACTCCCGTTATCATCAGGAAATGGAAAGAAGCAGGGCTAAATCCTTGTAACCATTTTACAATATGGTCAAATAGAGTTACTAACCAAACGATCACTGCGCCGGTTATGCTGGCCAGCGCTGGGACAACGCTCGCCGCAATTACTACCATGCTCAATACCAGTACTACTTCCATAAACAGGAACGCTGCCACATTAGCCACTATGAATAACAATGGAAATGTATGAAAGTAATAAATGACTAACGGCGCTACCAGCACTTCTGCTGCTATACTAGCAGCGACTGCACCCCACAGCTTTCTTGTTACTATATGTTTTGGCGATGCGCATTTGTAGATGGGCGCATAGAACAATATCAGCGACAGCACAGCCACAAACGACAATTGAAACCCGACAGAAAATAGCCACATAGGCTGTGCAAACAATAGCACAAATCCCGTTGCAAAGAGTGTATTCAGGCTGCTGTTGTTTTTCTGCAGCATTACAGAGAATGCCAGCAGCGAGAACATGATAGCAGCCCTCACTGCCGATGGTGGCGCTCCTGCCATCATTACATAGAACCATACCAACGGCAGTGCGATAGCATACTTTACCCACAGGTGGCGTTTATTCTTCAGCCACCATAGCAACGCAGATATGACAGTGAAGAAAATGATCACATTGCCTCCGGATATGGCAATAATGTGAATGATCCCGGTTTCGGAATAAGATTGTCTCAGGTCTTCATCAAGGTTCACCTCATCGCCCAGCAGCATAGCCTGTATCAGCCCTTTTGCCACCGTGTCAGCTATATACGTGTCCAGCTCGTGCATACACCAGTCATGCACGCGTTCGGCGATTGGTGCATTGTCTTCATCGTTGGTAGCATACAGTCTGATGTTTTTAATACTGCAGCTTTGTGAGAATAATATATTGTTTCTCCGGCAGTAGGTAGCATAGTCAAATTCAAAAGGGTTGCCTGAATTATGTATGGCTTGCCATTTGTCTGGCACTAATATCGTATCGCCTTTATGCAGCAGCATAGGTTGCATATCCTTGTATAAGTATAAAAAGGCATTACCCGTCACCGTGGATATTTTACCATCTTTTATCACATTGACAACAGCTATCGGTAGTTTCCAGGAATGATCTTTTCTGGCAGGAGCGTCTGTTATTCTTGCCAGGTACGTATTGCCTTCATTTACACCTTTCCCGTACCACCATTTGTTATTTCTTACATCCCCGAAATGGGATATGGACAGGCCGCTGAAAAACAGGCACAATTGCAATGCTGCAAATACAATACCTCCGTAAATGCTTTTGTCGCTTTTTGCAATAGACAGAACGCCAAACACAAGCAACGATAAAAGCGCCAAAACAATAAAATAGATTCCTTCTGCTTTCGCCGGTTGCATTTGGTCATAACAAAATATACCGGCCGCAAATGGCAGCAGGATACGGAAGAAAGGAGCAGTTTCCCAGAAGTTGGTTGTATGCAGCGGCCACCGTTTCATGGTAATGAAAATATATTTAAGCTATAAAAATAGAAAAACACACCTAACTTTAAGTTTCATAAATTAACTCATTCATGAAAAGCACCTTATCATTATTCCTTCTTTCGCTCATTATCTCGTTTTGCAGCTTTGCAGCACCAGATTGGGTAATGGTACAGAACAACGACGGCCGTTTCAAAGCCATGTTCCCTGCGGCTCCTGTCACAGATATAGACACCTCATATGCCGATGGACAAAAAATACCATGGAAATCATTCATGTACAATTCCATGCAGGCAACTAATGAAAATTCAATTTATGGCATTCTCTATGCAGATTATCCTCCTTCTCAGGCAAATTCCGATGTAAAAGACAAAAGGAATGACGACTTTCTCGAGCATGCGCTAGCCAAATCTGTCACAGGCATTAATGGTCATGTTATTAAACAGGAGGCCATAACCTATAAAGCTTTTCCTGGCAAGGAGGTGAAGGTCAGCTTTGCTCACGGGAAGGCCGTAATGGACTTAAAAATATATCTTATTCATAGCCGTTGCTATATATTGCAGGTAGGCTACATGACTAAAAATGAAGGTAATTCTGCTATTGATAAATTCTTTAATTCCTTTGAGCTGTTAGGTGAAAAATAATCTTATAAAAAGAGGAAAATCCTGAAAGGATGACATTATTATAGTAAAATGAAATAAGTAATGATACAAACCCCGAAGCGGGTGATATAATTTGCGTCACCCAACAACCTTACTTATTATGTAAGAATAAACTGCTCGCAAAATCCTTAAATTTGCCGCATGCAGAATTATTTAGAGGGCTTGAATGATCAGCAGCGTATAGCTGTGGAACATGTGGATGGGCCAATCATGATCATCGCCGGTGCAGGAAGCGGTAAAACTAAAGTATTGACCACGCGCATAGCACACCTTATGAAAAATGGTGTAGATGCATTTAATATACTTGCACTTACATTTACAAACAAAGCTGCTGCCGAAATGAAGGAGAGGGTGGAAAAAGCCCTTGGCAATACAGAAGCACGCAATTTATACATAGGCACATTTCACTCCGTGTTTGCCCGCATATTGCGTGGCGAGGCTACCAAGCTGGGTTACCCGCACAACTTCACCATATACGATACCGATGATGCCAAGAGTGTCATAAAGGGGATCGTAAATGAAATGAACCTGGACGATAAGCACTACAAACCATCTTATATATACAATCGCATCAGTGCCGCCAAGAATAGCCTTATAGAGCCGGCTATGTATAAAACAGACAGCATTATCCAGCAGGAAGATGCCCGCAGCAATCGCCCTGTAATGGGAGATATTTACGAAGCATACGCAAAGCGCTGCTTTAAGAATGGCGCAATGGATTTTGATGATCTGCTGCTGAAAATGTATTCGCTGCTTACACATCATCCGGAATCGTTGGCAAAATTTCAGGGCCGTTTCCAATACATACTTATCGATGAGTACCAGGACACGAACCTTGCCCAGTACGCCATTATAAAAATGCTCGGTGCCCGTCATGAAAATATATGTGTCGTAGGCGACGATGCGCAGAGTATCTATTCATTCCGTGGCGCCACTGTTCAGAATATTCTGCAATTCCAGGACGATTACGAGGACGTAAAAGTGGTAAAGCTGGAGCAGAACTACCGTAGTACACAAACCATCCTGAACATTGCCAACAATGTAATAGGCAACAATAAGAACCAGATACCCAAAGAGCTCTGGACAAGTAATAAAGAAGGCGAAAAGATAGTGCTGGCTCGTACTATGACGGACAACGACGAGGGTCGTTTCGTTGCCGATGCCATCAAGGAGCAGCAAATGCGCAATCATTATGCCAATAAAGACTTCGCATTACTGTACCGTACCAATGCCCAGAGCCGTTCTTTTGAAGAAAGCCTCAGGCGCATGAACATCCCTTACAAACTAGTAGGCGGCACTTCCTTCTATCAGCGTAAGGAGATAAAGGACTACCTCGCATACCTCCGTGTGATAGTCAACTCACAGGATGAGGAGAATGTGAAACGTATTATTAACTATCCTGCCCGTGGCATAGGTAAGACCAGCCAGGAAAAGATATTGATACGCGCCAACGAGCTCAATAAAACTTTCTGGGAAGTAATAGAGGATTCAGAATTGAGCGGTCTTCGCTCGGCTCAGATCGATGGGTTTGTCACAATGATCAAGTCATTCCGCACTATGCTCGAAAAGCAGAATGCTTATGATGTGGCTTTCGCAGTTGGCAAGCACACAGGCTTAGTGCAGGAGCTATACAATGATAAAAGCGTTGAAGGCCTTGCTCGTTACGAGAACGTGCAGGAACTGCTGAACTCAATAAAAGAATTCACGGAAACGCCTGACGAAGAAGGCGAGATACTCGACAAAAGCCTCGGCAGCTATCTGCAGCAGATAACACTGCTTACAGATGCAGATCAGAATAACGATATGGATGCCGATGTGGTAAAGCTCATGACCATTCACTCAGCAAAAGGGTTGGAGTATCCATGTGTGTTTGTTGTAGGTCTTGAAGAAAACTTGTTTCCAAGTGCAATGAGTATGTATGACCGTGCCGATCTGGAAGAAGAGCGCCGTTTATTCTATGTGGCTATTACACGTGCCAAAGAGCGCCTGTGGGTTACATATGCCAACAGCCGTTACCGCTTTGGTAGCCTTGTGCAGAACGACCCTAGTCGTTTTATCGAAGAGATACCGGCAAACTATGTCGATAAAACATTTACTGGCGCCAGCAATCGCCCGACAGCCGGTGGCTTCCAGGGAATGATGGATCAGAAGTTTGATAAGATGCCTTCTCTCAAAAAGCTGGCAGACAAACTTGCGGCAGGTACACCACCTGCTCACACACCATCACCCGATTTTGTGGCCAGCGATGCCGCAGATATGACAGTAGGTATGAAGATAGAGCATCAGAAGTTTGGCTTCGGTACAATACTTACCCTTGAAGGTGGCGCCAACAATCGCATTGCCGGTATCGACTTCGGCGCAGGTCATGGCGTGAAAAAGATCATGCTCAATTTTGCCAAACTGAAAATAGTATCCTGATAACGCAAGCTAATTGTAATCTGTTTCTGCAGTATCTAAGGTGACTTTATTGTTCAGCAGCACCTGTATGAATGGTGCTGCCAAACTATCCTCGGCAAAATATGCGTCTGGTCTGAAGGTGGTCCCGTTAGTGAAAAAGATTTTATGATGCGGATATGCCTCTCTTTCTTTTTTATCATTGGTATAGCTGCGGAAATAGGTGACCTTCTTCACTTGGGAATACCTATACGTGTGATATGAAAGGTCAAAAACGTCCTTGTAGGTAAATTGCTTTGGAGAGACAATAAATACGGTTGTCATCACCAGGATATAACTGATAAGGAAGGGGAACAAGAGTATGCGGGTAAGTAAACGGAAAGATCCTGCATTGTCAAAGCCTTCCTGCCTGTTGGCATAGTCTACAAACATATCATACTTGCCCCTCATCAATATTCGCTGAAAATATGTTGCGACCTGGTCTGTAGTGCCTATTCCCAGGAACAATCCGGGCATAATGAATACAGTCCAATCCATGGGAAAGAATAGGTCGGGACTACTTATGTACTGGCTGTAAAAGAATAGATATAGCTCATAGAACACCCATCCATAAATAACTGGCAAAGCAAAGTATAATATGACCGGTATTAGTCGTAGTCTGCCGCTCCACTTTTTAAATAAAGCTTCCGCTGCTTTTAATTCTTCTGCTGTATACTCATAAGCGGGAACATAAGGAAGCTTTTTTCTGAAGTAGTACTTTAGTACTTCCGATAGTATTTTAGCAAGTTCGGTAGTGGGCATTATCTATTGTCGTTGTATTCTTTCCTCGTTGAAAATATAAGCACACAAACAAAACAGTCCTATACCTATAATGCCACCTATGCTATCTGCAATAGCGTCCAGCAATTCCATGCTCCTGCCTAGGAAGGTAAGTACGCCTTGCATCACTTCTATAAAACAACCCAGCCCAATGGAAATAAGGAATAAAATAACGATTGGCTTTGCTTTAATAACAGGTTGCGCACAAAGCCATAAGAAAGTGAAGCCGCCAAACAATACAAGGTGGGTCCACTTGTCTATAAGCGGCATGTCTACTTTGGGAAGGTCTTTGCCGGGAGTAAAGCAACCAATAAAAATAAGCAAGGTCCATAGCACCGCCAGGAACCTTGCTTGTTTCTTATAAGGAGAATCCGGAGAAAATATCCGTTTCATTATTTATCTCTTACCCTACCAGTTCCTTGTAAGCGGCTGCACTCAGCAGGCCATCTACTTCAGATGGGTCAGATAGTTCCATTTTTATCATCCAGCCTGCGCCATATGGGTCTTTGTTCACGTTCTCAGGAGTTGCTTCCAGGTCACCATTCATTTCTGTTATAGTACCGCTTACTGGCAGGTAAAGGTCAGATACAGTCTTTACAGCTTCCACGCTGCCAAATATTTCGTTTGCTGCCAGCTTCTTGCCTACTGCTGGTATGTCTACATAGACTATATCGCCCAACTCATGCTGTGCAAATTCTGTAATGCCTACAGTTGCAATGTTGCCTTCTACCTTGATCCACTCGTGGTCCTTAGTGTAATGTAATGTGCCTGGAAATTCCATTGTTTATAAAATTTGGGGTAAAAATAATTAAAAAATCAAAGGTTGTTCATTCTTACTTGGTCTCTTTGTTGAAATCATTGAACTGAACGTATGTTTTCACACTGGGATTGTTTATTCGCGACTTTGTAAGGCTTATTGATGCTGTTGTCCCGTTTACGCTGCCTGTTCCGGTATAGATCAGGGTATCAAAAGGAGTTTCTGTAATTGTAAAGTTTGAACCGTTCTCAGAGCTGTTAGTAATAACGATAGGCAGGGATACCTTTGGATTGCCCGGATTATCCCATGTTACGGTCATTGTATTATAAGGGGTCACAGTCGCTGGTAATACAAAGGTCAGAGAATTGTTACTGTCTCTGCCGCTTAGGCCATACGTGGGTGTATTATAAAGAGAAGTCCCTTTATACGTAAACGTGTATCGTTTTCTATATTCTATTTCACAGTTAGCTCCTCCTGTTCCGCTCGGGCATGAATCACATATACCTCCATTACACTTACTACCATGCAAACAGGTAACCCCGCTACATACACTCTTTGAGCAGGAAGAATAGAACACTGCCCCAAACACACTAAATGTAATGAACAGGATCAGCGCTATTGGTTTTATTGATCTCATACGAATTTTGTTTTCGGTATTAATTTTACCAAAGGTAAGTTTTAGACGCAATTACAACAAATGATTGCAAAACCCTATATTGGAGGAAGTTTTTTAATAATTATTGCTGGTTCTAAGATAATAACAATATTTTTGTATCAAACTAAAATGTACTCGTAATGAAAAAACAATTTCTTTTATTAGCTGGCACAGCAATTATCCTGGCTTCTTGCGGTAGCAACGAAACTCCTCCTGCTCAAACTCAGGCACAGATAGATTCAGCAGTAAATGCTAAACTGGCTGAGCAGAATGCTGCTAATGCTGCTAAAAACGATTCTACACTAAAGGCAATAGAAGCTGAAAAAGCAGCAGCTATGGCTAAAGAAACAGAATCTAAGACTACGTCTACTACTAAGCACACTGCCGGTAAGACTAAAACAAAGACTGTAACGGAAACAAAGACTGTTGAGCCAACACCGGTACCGCCGCCAGCTACAATTGGCAATGGCAAACCAAAGATGACTGGTCAGCCTACAGAAGCAGGCAAACAAGACGGCACCATAGGAAATGGTAAGCCAAAAATGAAATAGTAATTCTTAAAACATAAATAAAAATGGCTGACATATACGTCAGCCATTTTTTATTGTAATGAATATTTTACTGTTTACATATAAAAGCAAAGGTCCCATATCGGGACCTTT
>JAOQAP010000275.1 GCA_025963465.1 Flavipsychrobacter sp. | reverse complement strand
ATACTGTTTATCAAAATTATAAATTCTATTATTTCCTGCTGCTGCTGTTGCTTTCAGTTGTAGCCGCAATAAAGAACAAAAAGTTGGGTTACCTTGCTATTCTGCTGCCTGCTTTCTGTATCTATTTTTTTGTTGATGATACGAGGGCCGGTAAACTTATACCCTCGGTACTTTTCTTTATCCTGTTCATATGCTCTTTGGTTTATTTCCTGTATGTATATACCAGTAAGTATTTTGCCAACAGATCACAACAGAAAATGATTATACTGCCCTGCTTGTTTGTTTTGTGTTTTCTGTGCTTTTCTACCATGAATTTTTATACTTACCGGTATGTTATGGCCGCTATTTTTCCCTTGTTGTTTCTTGTAGCAGTATTTGCAGATATGCTCATGACAAATTCTTACAGGGCTTTATACTATCCTGTAATTGCTGTATTATTTGTTGTTTCGTTCTTCTCATTTAAGAACGATGACGGATATGGAGACACCAATCTGGGCGCCTATAAAGGAATGGAAATACAACAGGATGTGGTTAACTACATGGAACAGACCAAAGCATACGAAGCTCATGTAGGCGCTGGTTCATTCTTGGAACGGCAACACCTTGTCGATTCTTCAACTGGTTTTCTTCATTCAGGGAATGGTTTTAAAAATACTGTGTGGGATATTGATGAGTTAACGGATTTTGCAATTTTCGATAATCTTGAGTCAGACTACAGGTATGGAACGGAATTCAATAAAGATAGCTCGTTTGTACTTGTACACCGTTGTCAGAAAAACGGGATATGGGCTGAGATATATAAGCGAAAAACTCCGGTACATAATTGAATTACATACCGGAGTTTTTAAAGTATAAAATCCTAAGCGGATACCGTGGTCTTCACCAGGTATTTCGCAATTTCGTTCAGTGCGTAATTCAGTCGTTCCGGATTTTCGTAGTACGGAATACCAATGCGTAGGATATGGTATTTTATTCCGGCTATATCATGGTCTTTTATACACTTTACATGCACCTGTTGTTCATTCAGGAATCTGTATAGCCCATATGGGTCATAATCAGTGAACGCTATCGTGATTACCGGAGATGTGTCGGTATCATTAAGAAAAACATGGTTGTGGCCGGAGGCCTTGAATAATTCATCCAGCTTTTCCTGGAATATAGCACCCAGGTATTTAGACCGTGCCAGTACATTATTCTTGCCTGCTTCTTTAAAGAACCTTAGTGCCTCTGTAATGGCAGGGTACAGGCGGAAATCCTGTCCGCCCGGTATGCTTATAGATTCGTTTACCGGTGTGTGGGCCAGTCCATGGCCACTCCAGTACATAGCCTGTATCCATTCCTGGAAATCGGCGCGCATCCACATCAGTCCGCCACCATGAGGGCCAAAGAGCCATTTGTGAGTGCTGCCCAGCACTATGTCCGCATCGCCGAACGGGAGATCATAAAGGCCGAGTGATTGCGCTACGTCAAGTATTATTTTGCATTGGGGTACTGTTTCACGTACCGTTCTGCACCACTCTTCTGCAGGAGCTATATTACCTGTATCGTAAAATACGTGGGAGAAGAAAGCTACTTCCGGCTGCAATTCCTGCAGCTTACTGATCATTGCCTGCTTATTTGCAAGAATGTCGTCGCTAATGTAATGTATCTCGAACTCCGGTAAGTGATGAAAGCAGCCTATACCGCCTTCATGCTCATGGGTAGTCGTAAATACTTTGTATGGCCCTTGCGATGTGTTGTGCAGTTTTCTCAGCATGGCCAGCGCCAGCAGGTTCATGGTTTGCGATGTGCTGTGTGTTACCGTAAGGCGATAACCTTCAGATGGCCAAAGCTCAGCGCACAGGCAGCTTATATCTGCCAGACTGTTTCTGCCACTCTCGTAGCTTGCCAGCGGAAAGCCTTCAGGATCTTTCGTTGGGTGCTGCTGGTTACGGCTCCTCTTTACTATAGCGGCAGTAGTACCCAGTGTGCCCGGGTTCAGATTTATCCTGTCGCTCTGGAAATGCTGTTCCCTGAATATGTCCCAGTAGAGTTCGTCTTTAATATCTATGTTGTCAAATGTAACAGGTTGTTTCACGCCCAGGCTGAGGTCTTCACTCCATTTTATACTTGGAATGAATAACTTCTGGGTGATATTTTCTTTAAAACGTTCTATGATAGCCAGCATTTCCCTGGTCACTTCTGCAAAAGAGGAATGCAGGGTATCGTGCCCATGGTATTCTGTATCTATACCGTATACCGGTTTAGTGTCAGATTGTTCCTGCCTTGGGTCATGGGTTCTTATTATCTCCACATTATAGCCTTCGGTCTCAGCTATACTCTTTATGCTTGCCGCCAGTTCGTTTATTGAAAAATTGGTTTCTGTTACATGGTTTACCACTTTGTGTGTGCCTGCCACAGGTGCATCTTCTATGAACGTCACCAGCGAGTTTACTGAGTCTTTCAGCGCCATAAGCCCTGTGCGCTGATTGCCCTTGCCATATACAGTAAGGGGATGGCCGGAGACTGTTTGTGTCAGGAAGCGGTTTACTACCGTGCCAAAGATATGGTCGTAATCGCAGCGGGTATACAGCGCCTCATTGCCATCCATTTCCTCGGTAAGAAAGCCGAATATGGTAGACTGCATTACATCTGTTATGCGCAGGTTCCATACCCTGCAAGCCATGGCCACATAATTAGTATCGTTGATCTTGGATATGTGGTAAATGTCATCGGCCTCACGGGGGTAGGGCATCGGCTTTGTGGCTTCTATGCCTTTGTGCCTGGGGAAGAAATATCCTTCTGCTATATCTATACCGCCCTGTGCATATTCGCCAAATGAACCAAGTTTTATAATGTGTGCATCAGGTACATGTTTGCGCACAGACCATAACAGGCGCATGTTGCCTGCTTCGTTATTATGAACGGTGAACAACGCCTCCTCTATACCTTTCATAGAGTAAGGAGCAGAGCATTGCTGTGCAAGGTGAAAGATGGTGTGTGGTAGTTCTGTTTTTATGATCTCGTCCAGCCGCTCAGAGTTTACGTCCATTCTTATATAGTGGAGGTTGCTTTGCTTGTGGATCTTACTAAAGGCTATGATGCGTTCAGATGGCTTTGCTATAGGTATCAGTGTCTGAAAGCCATAGCTCTTCACCGTATTCCTGCGCCACTCATTGTCTATAATAATGATCTTATCATTGGGATACCTTACCGCTATCTTCATAGCCAGTGGCCAGCCGTAATAGCCGTCTCCGCCCAGTACCAGTATAGTATTGTTCATGTTGTGTGCTCGTTGTGTGGGTGTATCAACGGCCTACGACAAGCTGGCCGCTAATTCTTTCACAAGATATACATTATCGGCAGTAATTGTATTTTCTCATCTATATGGGTGTTCGTACACTTATCTATGCTATTATAGGCTTCATCCTGATTTGCACCAACCTGAACCCTATGGCTGTAATAACACTCACGCAACCCACTGTCCACCATAGCGTATCAAAGCCGAGGTGCTGTGCGATCTGTGCGCCCACAGCAGGACCTACTACCTGCGCTATTGACCATGCTGCCGTATATAGACCGGCATACTGTCCCCTGTTATCGGCATTGGTTCTGCTTACCCAAAAGGTATTCATAAAAGGCATGGATAGGATCTCTCCTGCCGTTACTACCAGTACTGCAAGTACAGCAACCCATTGCATCCCGGCAAACAAATTGAATGTAACGAATGATAGACCACAGAGCAAAGTACCGGTTATTATATAAGTCAGGTTTTTATTCCTTCGCTCCAGCGTAAAAACAATGGCCATTTCAAATGCGGCCACCAGCACGCCGTTTATGGCCATGATAAAGCCGATGAACATAGGTGTAAGGTGCAATCCCTGGTTATAAAACACCGGCAGGGTAGAGAATAGCTGGAAGAATGTACAACCAAACAGCACTGTGAGCAATATGAAAACCAGGTACATCTTGTCCTGGTATGCTGATCGCGTTTTTATTACCGGCTTTTCTTTTTTAGCTGGCGTCTGGCTGTTTCTTTTAGGTGACAATACGGCACGCAGCAGTATTGCCGCGCCAATATTGGTAAAGCCATCTACCCAGAAGATCAGGTGATAGTTCTTGGATGCTATGATACCTCCTAGTGCACCGCCCAGCGCCCAGCCCACATTAATGGCCAGCCTGTTCACAGAGTAGGAGCGTGTACGGTTCTCTTCGGTGCTGTATTCTGCGATAGCAGTGGCATTCGCCGGGCGGAAAGAATCATTGAGCACCGCCAGTACAAAAGTACAGATGCAGATAGCCGGAAAACTGGCCATTTGCCCCAGTACCAGGAACATGATACCGCCACAGATAAGTGCCCCTAGTTGGATATTATAAAAACCGAACTTATCGGTAAGCTTACCACCCAGGAATCCTCCACATACCGCGCCCATACCAAATACGCCCATTACTAGCCCTGCCTGGCCAATGCTATAGTTCAGGGTTTGGGTGAGATAAAGCGTCATGAATGGTACCACCATAGTGCCGCTCCTGTTCACGAGCATTACCAGCGACAGCCACCACGAGGCAGGCGATATGCCGCTGTAAGCATTCTTATATAAGTTGGTGACACGTTTCATGGGTAGTGAGACAAAAGTAAGTTAAATGGAGAAAGACGTAAAAGGTTTGGTGTTAATTAGGGTTAAGAGCTAGTAGCGCCAGGCTATTTATAAATTTCCACGCCCTCATTGCCAAACACCTTTACCCTGTTCTTTATGCTATCCATTATTGGTGTTTTTGCAGCTTTATCCCTGTTAGTTACAAAAAAATACCTGGGTGCCTTACTTGCATTCAGGGTGTCGTTTATGTGCTGCACGAGGTGTATAAAGTGGATGTGCGTACCCAGCGTTGCCCTGTTGGTAAAGGTGGGTATCCACATGCCCGCATCAGCATAGCTGGCTACGAATAAGGCATCTTTTTCGGCATGTGAGTTGATCCACTCAAATTCTTTTGTTGTCGGTTCATTGCAGCTGATGCTGTTCCCGCGCAATGGTGATATGTAGTTGCTGAATACCATGCCTGCAGACAGGCACAGGCCTGCAGTAGTAATTATACTGTATACCTTTATCTTTTGTTTTATTGCAAAGTCGTTTGTTTCAAGAATAGTTAAGAACTCTGCTAGAAAGAAGGAGAGGCATATGATAATGAAATACACTACACGCTCGGGGTAGAGCAGCTCAGAGAATGGCAGCACCCAGTAAGTGTAATTAAGGATGAGCGCATACAGCACCAGCATGAATATAAAAGGGTAGATCACAGCCCGGCCTCTTTTATAATACAGCATACACGCCAGCGATATACCTGATAAGATGACCAGCACGTCACCTATACGGTATTTGATCTGTCCGAGGGTGATCAGCATATTTTCACCAAGGTTGTCTGCCGCTTTATTGCCCATCATTTCCATCTGCCATTTCTTTATCATGCTCAGCAGTTCAGGCGAGCTGTCATTCTTAAAGTGAAGCAGGAAAGGGAATAGCAGCAGTAAGATGAGCGCTGTAAGGATAGTAGTATTGGTTATTATCCATTTAGCATTATCCCTGTAATGAAATAAGAGTAACATGAACCCAACAACAGACAGGTATACAAATGCAATAGTCGGGATAGCATGTATAAGGGGTATAGCAGCTATAGTAAGCGAAGCGCAGAGTAATGTAGCACGAGATGCCTGCTGAACTGCAAGAGTTACCAGTCCAAAACTGAACAGGCAAAACCCAAATGCCATTACAGACGGATTGCCGCCCCAGCCTATGGCTCCTTCTATTGTGTTATTAATGCCAAAGAAAATAAGTCCCGTATAAATCGCTGTCTGTTCAGAGAAAAACCTCCTGAGCAGAAAGATGAACCCCAGCAGTGTAAGCGGGTAGACAACAATGCTGATCAGGTTAATGGCATAGCGCAGGTATATTTCATTTACTCCGCTCACCAATGCTGTTATCACATGATATCCAGCACTGTAGCTCCCGAAATAATCTACAGGCAATATAGGGCGGTAAGAGTGGGGTAGCCCGTTGTTATTAATAATGAGCCGGGTAATATAACCATGCATGGCTGTATCACAGCCGGGCGGTATGGTGATGAACAGTATTGGTGATATATATAGCAATAGGAAAGCAACCAGGATGATATGATGCAGTTGCAGCTTTTTATCCCCTGTCGCTTTTGTTGTGGTCTTTTTCCTGTTTGTAATAAAGAACACTTCAATAGACACGCCCGCTATCGAAAATGCGGTAACATTCAGTGGCAGGTGCAGCAACGGGATGAACCACGCAATGCATACCCAGAAACCTATGGAGATAAATACTGTAGCGATCTTCTTTGACAGCGAATCAATTGCTGACAGGAAACGGGCGAATAAAACACCCGGGAATATGAAAAACAAGGCTCCGCACAACAAAACAATAAAATTTCCTGTTATGTTTACCATGTATGATTTATATTAATAATAAATTGCTGTTTGAAACAAAAATAGTTACAATTACTGCAAAGAATGAATACTGTCAGCAAAAAAATATCTTTGGGCCCCTGTGGTCGATTCGGAATATGGTTTGGCGAATTCAATGGAGTTACCTATCTTTGCCATCCAAAATTTATTGTTAACACCAAATAATTTCTATTATGTCGGTAAAGATTCGTCTGCAAAGACATGGGTCAAAGAAGCGCCCATTCTATTTTATCGTTGTCGCTAGCACTACAGCACCCCGCGATGGTAAATTCATTGAAAAATTAGGAACGTACAATCCACTGACCGTACCGGCAACAGTACGTATCAGCCGTGAGCGTTCATTGCACTGGTTAGACAAAGGCGCGCAGCCTACTAACACATGCCGCAGGATCTTATCCTTCAAGGGCGTGTTGTTCCTGAAACACCTGATGCGTGGTGTGGGTCTTGGCCTGTTCGACGAAAAGACAGCTATGGAGAAATTCGAAGTATGGAACAGCGAGCATGAAGTGCTGGTTGCAAACCGTGAAGAAACACACCGTAAGCACAAAAGCGAAAAACGTAATGAAACTATGAAGGAATCAGTACGTAAGATAGAAGAAAAAAATACTGCACGTGCAGCGCAGATAGCTGAAGCTGAAGCAGAAGTAGAAGCTGAAGACAACGCAGAAGCACAGGCATCAGAAGGTGCTGAAGCACCGGCAGAAGCTTAATCAGCTTAAGATATATTCATATAAAAGCGCAATGGTCACAAGCCATTGCGCTTTTTGTTTGTTACAGAATACTTTATCTTGTTATCAGCGTCTTATTTTAGCTTCCCCGTTTCGGGTTTTTTCACAAAAAATGCTACTTTTATAGCCTTAACTTGTTTTCTCCTTATTTTCTTATGACTAATGCAAATGCGCCTGCCTTACTTTCTCTTGTAATACCATGCTATAATGAATCTGACAGGATAGGCCTTTTGTTTTCAGGATTAAGCTCTTTTAAGCAAAAATGGAAAGGGCCTTTTGAAGTGATCATTGTTAATGACGGGAGTAAAGATAATTTTGAGCAGCTGGTACTAACCAATGAGTTCTATCTACAGAATAAAGATATGGTCACGCTCATCTCGCAGGAGAATATGGGTAAGGGTGGGGCACTAAGAACAGGTGTGCTGAAAGCCAAAGGCAAATACATACTTACGCTGGATGCCGATATGTCTACCCCGCCGGAAGAACTGATCAGGTGGTATGCCAAATGGGGTGGGGCGCCGGCAGATAATACTATATACACCGGTTCACGTGAGCATAAGGACTCTGTGATCAAAAAAAAGAACAATAGAAAAGTTGTTGGCAATATATTTAATGTGATGGTGAGGGTGCTCACTCCGTTGAATATGAGAGATACACAATGTGGTTTTAAATTATATCCGGCAGCAGAAGCTAAAAAGATATTTGACAGCCTGAAGACCTTTGGCTGGGCGCATGACGTAGAGATATTGTATAAAGCGCACCTGGATAAGGTGAACATAATAGAAATGCCGCTGGACTGGAATGCAGTAGACGGTAGTAAGATAAATGTGATCAGGGACGGTATGAAAATGATAGTAGAGATATTGTCCATTGTAACACGTATACGCACAGAGCGTGCTAAGAAATAAACAGTTGATAGACCATGCTCAATAAGCTCAATTTTAAAACACTTACGTTGATCAGCCTTGCTGTAATGCTGGTCATTATGCTATGGGTAAGTAAAGATTTTGGCATCTCCGGCGACGAGGTTACGCAGAATACCTACGGACAGCTGGTGTACAAATACTACGCATCCGGCGGTGCAGACAAGTCTTGTCTGGAGCCGTACGGCCGTGTGGATAATGCCTTTTATTATGGTGGATTTTATGATCTGCTTTGTGTGGTGGTTAATAAATTCTCCCCGCTCAATGAATTTGATACCCGTCACTTCATCAATGCTATTTTTGGTTTCCTGATCATACTGTTTGGCGCCCGGCTGGCCCGTTTTTTCAAAGGGTGGGATGCTGCTTTTCTTGCGGTGTGGTTCCTGTTCTTATCGCCCCGTTTTTTTGGAGAGAGTATGAACAATCCTAAGGACATACCATTTGCGCTGGGTATGCTAATGGGCGTGTTTTATATATGCAGGTTCGTAAGTGCTTTCCCAAAGCCGGGCTGGAAGGATGTGGCCGGCGTGGCAGTTGCTATCGGCTTTGCCATAGGTGCCCGTGTGGGTGGTATATTGTTGATACCGTTCCTGGCAGTGGCGGTAATGCTCAAGTACATATTTGAATGGAGAAATGAATACAAAATAGCATCTAAAGAGATAATGAGGCTGGTAATGTGGTGTGCTGTTATATGCGTATCCGGCTACTTCCTCGGCCTCGTGTTCTGGCCATATGCACTGCAGGATCCGCTGAACAACCCGTTCATTTCGCTGGGCGAGATGTCTAAATTCTCTGTGAGGATCAGCATGCTGTATAACGATAAGAAGATCGTGAGCGAGAAGGTGCCATGGTTCTACATTCCTAAATGGATAGCTATTACATCACCCATTATTATACTTGCGGGTTTTGTTATATCCCCGTTCCTGCTGCTCATGAAAAAGTACAAGACATCACTGATGTTGTTCCTGTTCTTTGCAGCCATATTCCCCGTGTTCTATGTTATTTACAAGAAGTCGCCGCTATATGATGGCTGGAGACACCTGTTGTTTGTTTACCCGCCGCTTGTGGTCATCAGTTCACTGGCATTTACCACTATCATAGAGCAGTTTAAAAACAATTGGGTACGATATGCATGCTGTGCAGTATTGTTTGTAGGCCTTGCTTTACCTGCCAAATGGTCTATCGCAAATCATCCTAATGAGATCGTTTACTTTAATGAGTTTACAGGCGGTATCGACGGCGCATTCGGACATTACGAAACGGACTATTATATGAACAGCCTGAAGCAGGGAACATACACCCTGGCAAAGATGAAAGACCTGTTCAATACAAAGGATACGATCATCATTGCGTCTAATGCTGCCGAGCCCGTGGTAGAATATTTAAAGATGATCAATCCGCGCCTGCAGTGCATGTATGTAAGGTACTACCAGCGCTACGAGAAGAAATGGGATTATGCTTTGTTCTATTCGCGATTTATGGATAAAGACCTGCTGCAGAATGGCTACTTCCCGCCAGATAATACCATAGCAACTATAAAAGCAGATGACGTGCCGCTGTGTGCCATATTGCAAAACGAGCCCGACTTTGCTGGCTACAAGGCCCACCAGTTCCTTAAAGCAGAGCAGTTCGACAGCGCTATTGTGTACTTCGAAAAACATTTTAAAGCAGCGCCAAAAGATGAGTCATCTTTTGAAAATTATGCAGTAGCGCTTGCCACTACCGGCAGGATGAAAGAAGCCATAGCTGTAATGGAAGGCAAGCTGAAAATGGACCCTGCCGATATGGGCAGCTACCAGATGCTCATAAACATCTACAAGGCCATGGGCGATAAGGTGAACCAGCAAAGGACACTAGCCCGTGCAAAGGCCATACAGGCGGGTGAGGATGAGGGGGACGAAGAATAATCGTTATTAATACAGATTATTCCTGGAGTTATCAGTCCTTGTTCGTCATATAATGCATGTTTTTTAGATAACCATCGCGTTGGTTACAATTTAATCAATAGTTGCTCTCCCTCAAAGAGCAGCTATTTTTTTGCTCAGTTTACAATAAACTAAATTTGTTAACTATCAAATAACAAATTATAATAAATAAAAATTATCTAATTAAATTTTTATAATAAAGTTAGAGAATCGTTAAAAAATTTGCTTTCTTTCATTATATTTGAAATAACTATCAAATAGATTTCACCCTTTATTTAACCACGTTTAAACTGCACCCTCAATGAAAAAGCTCTCGTTACTCTTAGCCACACTTTTTATTTATTCATTCAGTTTCGCACAGGTTAGTTCCTATACGTTCGGTTATAGTGCCGGAACATATACACCTCTCGTCGGTGGAACAGCTTTAGTTCCGGCTGGTTCCGGAATAACAGGAGCAGGCTGGTTTGAGCAAGTGTTTAATGTTCAGTTGCCTTTTGTTTATTACTTTAATGGCGCTGGGTATTCGAGTATTTATGTAAATAGCAATGGGCATATCGCTTTTGGTAAACCCACTCTTGTAACCAATCCGAGACCGAATACAGTAAATAATGGACAAAGTGGAGCCATTATCGGTTATGGGTGTAATACGACATATTCATACACCGGAGGCGCAGGTAGTATTTTGCTTGGTGGACTTGTCGACTTGCCAAATAGTAATCCAATAATGGCTGGTACAATAGGTTCCGCGCCTAATAGAATTTTTGTTGTGCAATGGACAAATGCAGTTAGGTCAGTTACGTATTATCCTAATAACGGTGCGGGATTTACAGAGAATTTAACTTTCCAAATAAGATTGAAAGAAGGGTCAAATGTGGCTGAAATTGTCTATGACAACTCTGCAACTACATACTCTCCAACATTTAATGCAACCTCAGGCCTTTCCGGTGCGGCTACAACCGATTATAATTTAGTTACAGGAACTGCATGGAATACTGTGACTAATGGCACTTCTGGTACTCTGAATATTCCTTTCACTAGTAGCGTGAGCATACCTGCAGGTACAACATTCACCTTTACTCCTAATGTGGGACAGATGCCAACTGCTTGTAGCGGGGCTCCTGCTCCTGCAACTACAGTAGCTACTACAGGTATTACATGTGGGTCTGTTGGCTTAAGCCTGGTCGGTTTACCATTATCTACAGGTCTTACTTATCAATGGCAAAAATCGTCGACTGGGTTAGCTGGTTCATGGACAAATATATCCGGAGCGACAAACGCTACATTGAATGCCGCTCTAGCAGCTTCAACGTATTTTCAGTGCTTAGTAGCTTGTGGTGCTGGTTCAAGTGTAGCTTCATCCAGTGTCGCTGTTGGTTATGAATCATCTTGCCCAACAATGCCATCTTATAGTTATTCCCAAAGCGGTGGTTACCCTTATTCAAATATCGGAAACTTTCAAATAGCGGGTACCGCGTGTGGTTCTACTTTTAATGATGTTGCAAACAGCTTAAGTAATTTTAATTACCCCCCCTTTTCAGGGTCATCCGGTACAGCATATGCTTATGTAGACTATACAGCTAGCGCTAATAGAATCAAACTATTAGGTAGCACATCAGGGTCTTCGAGCTTTACAGCTTCTACAAATAACTATGGTGCTAATGCCAGTGTAGTAGGTGTTTGGATTGATTTGAACGATAACGGCAGTTTCCTGGATGCAAATGAATATGTAGGAAGCGCTCCAAGTGTACTTGGTGCTGCAACTGCATTTACTATTACTATACCAGCTAATAATTTTGGTATTCATCGTTTACGAATCCGAAGTGCCTGGAATGCTATTTATAGTGTAAGTTCTATTACACCTACAGGTTTACTTTCTTCTTTTGGACAGTCTAATGATTATACAGTAGAGATAGTCCCGCCTGCACCAACCCCTTCTACTACTAGTCCTGTATGTGTTACTGGTACACTAACTCTAACGTCTCCGGCAATAACAGGGAGTACAATATACACATGGACAGGTCCTTCTGGTTATTCTGCTACAACTACCGGTACGTCACAGAATTATGTTGTACCAAGCACTGCTGCAAGTGGTACTTATAGCTTAACAACTACAGTAAGTGGTGCTAACCCATGTGCTGCTGGTACTACAGTTGTTACTGTTAACCCACAGCCATCATTAACTGGTACAACCAACAACGGCCCTGTATGTGCAGGAGATGTACTGAACCTTACTGCTGGTACAGCAAGTAATGTTACCGGTTACTCATGGACAGGCCCGGTATCTATTACTACTCCTGGTAGTGCCAATGCAACTGTGCCTGCAGCATTAGTAGCGGCCACGGGTACTTATTCTGTTGCTGTTAATAATGGTACAGGCTCAGGATGTACAGTTACATACACTACCGCTGCAACTGTGAAAGTATCTCCTGATGTGTCGGTGTTCATCATTCCTTTTGCTACTACACCGTGTCAGGGTGCTATCTCCACAGTTACTGTAAATTCTACCAGCCTGCCTGCAGGTTCGTACCAGGTCACTTATGATCTTTCCGGATCAAATATTGCTACGGGCCTTGTTGCGTCTATAACAATGTCAGGTACCAGTGGCACATTCACCACATCAGCGCTTGCTAATGCAGGTCCTACAACACTTACCATAACATCTATTACTAACTCAGTGCTATGTACGAAAGCGCTTTCAACAGGTAATACAATAGTTATCACGGTCAATCCGTTGCCAACAACTATTACGGGTACTAATAGTGTTTGTGAGGGCCGCATAACATCTTTATTCAGCGCAGGCGCAGGCACATGGACCTCAGGTACCAGCACTATTGCTACCGCTACAGGTTCAGGTACCA
>JAOQAP010000248.1 GCA_025963465.1 Flavipsychrobacter sp. | reverse complement strand
ACAACTTCGGATTTGGCAGGCAAACCGGTATAGATATACCTTATGAGGGAAAAGGTAATTTGCCTGATTCCAATAGCTATAACAAGACCTATCGTGGCGTATGGAATTCCTGTACTATCGTGTTCGTAGGTATGGGGCAGGGTGAGATATTGCTTACCCCGTTACAGATGGCCAATGGAATGTGCATCATTGCTAATAAAGGATATTACTATACGCCGCACTTTGTAAAGGCTATAGGTAAAAATCCTAATGACCCTTTGCTGAAAAAATACCTGGAGAAACATAATGTGATCAGCATTCCGGATACTACATTCAGTGTAGTTCAGCAGGCCATGCAGGATGTGGTAGAGAGCGGTACTGCCATAGGAGCTAAGATAGATGGGGTGACAGTATGTGCCAAGACGGGTACAGCGGAGAACAAAGCTATAGTGGATGGTGCTGTAATAAAAATGCAGAACCACTCTATGTTCGTGGCTTTTGCCCCAAGAGAGAACCCAAGGATAGCGATCGCTGTTGCGATAGAAAATGCAGGTTTCGGTGCTACATGGGCAGCGCCCATAGCCAGCCTGCTGATGGAAAAATACCTGAAAGACACTATATCGGCTTCGCGGAAAGCAGTAGAAGAGAAGATGATCAATGCACACCTGATCAACAGGTATACATATACGATCGACTCAGCTATTCGCAGGCATGATGCTGAAGTGTACAGGGCAAGGTTGGAAAGGAAGCAAATGACAGCAAGTATGAAGCGTGCGGAAGATTCTGCAATGTATTTCAGGTGGCTGGAGAGCAAATTGAAGAAAAATAATAGATAAGCGGTAAAGACGGATATTATTATATGAGTTCATTAAGAAAATCATTGTTTTCCAGGATAGATGGGGTAGTACTGCTATTCTATATATTGCTGGTTACTATAGGTATACTGGCTGTGTTCTCCGTAGAGTATCGTGCTACGGACCCTACTATATTCATGATGAATAAAAGCTTCATGAAGCAGCTGATATGGTTCGGTTATTCACTGCTTATCGGACTGATAATACTACTTACGGACAGTAAATTTTTCTCTTCATTTGCGTTCCTCGCTTATACGGTAGGCATTGCAGTGCTTATCGTTACCATATTTGCAGGGGTAGATGTTAAAGGATCGAGGTCATGGCTTGGGGTGGGGAGTTTCCGTTTTCAGCCCGGCGAAGTAGCTAAAATATTCACCTCTCTTGCGCTTGCCAAATTTCTCTCCTTACCTGAAACGAACTTTAAGACACTCAAAGACCGATTGCTGGGCGTGGCTATAGCAATGGCCCCGGCTGTATTCATTATACTTCAGAAGGAGACGGGGCTTGCGCTTGTCTATTTTTGCTTTTTCCTTGTTATGTATCGCGAGGGGCTTCCCAACGCAATACTGGTGATCGGTTTTTCACTGATAGGGCTAGTATTGGCGACACTGCTCATTGAGCGAAAATTGCTATTCATTGTTTTAACAGTGCTTGGTATCGTAATAGCCTTACTAATGCGCCAGGCATTGCGCAGGCGAATGGCACCGCGCATCATATTGATCGGGGCGTGGTTATTCTGTATCCTGTTTTCGCAGGTGGCGGTACCTTTTGCGTTCAAACATGTGTTACAGCATCACCAGATAGACCGTATCTATTCTACTCTTGGTAAAGAAGTGCCTGATGAATATGACAAGACCATGGTGGCAGGAGAAGAGAAGAAAGGCAATAGTTCAGAGTACAATGTGTTGCAGTCAAAGATAGCCATTGGCTCAGGGGGGTTCTGGGGCAAAGGTTTTCTGAATGGTACCTCTACCAAAAATCAATTTGTACCGGAGCAGAATACAGACTTTATCTTTTGCGCGGTAGGAGAGCAGTTTGGTTTTGTAGGCAGCCTAGGCCTGGTGATATTATATCTATCCCTTATGCTGCGTATACTATTTATTGGTGAGCGGCAACGGTCAGCATTTACACGTGTATATGCATATTGTGTGGCATCCATCCTGTTCTTTCATTTCGCTATCAATATCTCTATGACCATAGGTCTTGCCCCGGTAATTGGTATCACATTGCCGTTTTTGAGCTATGGTGGATCATCATTGCTTTCATTCAGTATTCTCATATTTATTCTTGTGCGGCTGGATGCAGACCGCCAGGCCATGATAAGATAATAGTTCAATGTCCGAATTGCTTAATGGCTCAATGGACTTCGTAATTAATGCTTTAATTTTGCCTCATGGCTAAGATATATCCATTGTCGGAAGGAGTGTTTACGGTTGGACATGACAAAGAGTTTGTTCCTTTCAGGCTGGAGATAGATGAGATCAATGATCGCCCTACCGGTTCATTGCTTGTTGAGGTACAGCCGTTCCTTGTGGTCACAGATAAGGATGTGATAGTGCTGGATACCGGCCTGGGGTTTCATAATAATGATGGTGTATTGCAGATACACGATAATCTGCGCCAACATGGGTATGAGCCGGCTGCTGTTACTAAGGTGCTTTTATCTCACCTTCACAAAGACCATGCGGGCTGCATGGTGTTTGCAGATGATAACGGACTTGTGAAAACGACGTTTCCAAACGCTGATTACCATATTTACCGTTCTGAGGCTGATTTTGCTTTACAGAAAGGCCTTCCTTCCTATCACCCTAATGATATAGAGCCTTTGCTGGCTACATCGCAGGTGAAATGGCTGGATGGTGAAGAAGGTGTTATTGATGGCTATATACATTTTACTCATTCAGGAGGGCATTGCCCGCAGCACATCATCTACCTTATTGATGATGGTACTGACAAGATTTTCTTTGGCGGTGATGAAGCCCCGCAACTAAAGCAAATGAAAATGAAGTACGTAGCCAAATATGATTATGATGGCAAAAAAGCGCTGGCAATACGTGAAAAATATGCAGAGCAAGGCAAAAGGGAAGGTTGGCAATTCTTATTCTATCATGATGTGAAGTGCCCGGTGGCTAAGCTGTAAATTGGTTACCTGCTCATTCTTCCACGCCTGTTCTTGAGCCGCTGTACCAGCATTTGTTTGAACTCACGCTCAGCCATATGTAAGCCGGCAAGCTGCTGTGGTGTAAGCACTTTCAGAAAACGATCGTTGTATTTTCGTTTTATCTCTATTACTTTTTGCTGGTAGTCCAGGTTGTCATCTATCAGCTGGCGGGACGCAGCATCATCAATTTGTGCGGTATTGGTATTCTGGTATTTACCAAAGAATGACTGCCTGGTATCTTTTATTTCTTTTTCATACTCATCGTATACCGGCGCGAAATTCCTGAATGCATCTTTGGAAAGGTGCAGTCTGTC
Source organism: Flavipsychrobacter sp. (assembly GCA_025963465.1). Classification (GTDB taxonomy): domain Bacteria; phylum Bacteroidota; class Bacteroidia; order Chitinophagales; family Chitinophagaceae; genus Nemorincola. The sequence continues at coordinate 145 of JAOQAP010000248.1, read as the reverse complement.
TTGTATGTAGGCCATCTTGGCGGCGTGTATACGCGCCATGTTACGGCCCTGTTGTGCATAAAGGGTAGTGGTGGTAAGAAATATAATGAATAACGCCTGTAATAACTTTTTCATAAAATAGCCTATTCGTTGTGTCCCGGATTAA
>JAOQAP010000170.1 GCA_025963465.1 Flavipsychrobacter sp. | reverse complement strand
TTCCAAAAAAGGATTTTGAGGATCTGTTAAATACTAATCCTGCAATAGCACGTAAGTTGATCTCATTACTTTCTAAAAATGTTGTAGCAAAAGAAGATCAACTGTTAGGTATCGCCTACAATACACTTCGGAAAAAAGTTGCCGAGGCGTTGATCAGCATGCAGAAAAAATACCACACTAACAAAAAGGAGCCTTTTACGGTTGACATCAGCAGGGAAGAGCTTGCGAGCATTGCAGGAACAGCAACTGAATCACTGATCAGAACGCTTAGTGATTTCAAAAGCGAAAACCTGATAGACATTAAGACCGGGAAAATATCGATCGTTGATGAAAAAAAACTAAACAACCTGATCAGATAAAGCACCGTTTTTTATCACACAACATTTTTTACTGGTATTTTAGAGTGTGGCATTCCCGCATAATAACTCTATAACATCAGCAACTGTTCGCGATAAAATTTATGTCATCGAACCCTGAATGCGATCTTAATTTAATGTGGCTATTATTCACAACGAAAACTCCAGGATTGGTTATTTTTTCAAAGGCATGATTTTTAAACTATCTGAAGAATTTCACCACCCAATTTACGCATCATGAATACTATTCTTGTGCTAACCGATTTTTCAGATTCAGCTTTTCATGCCGCACGTTACGCATGTTCTCTAAGTCGTCAATTGAAGAGCAAACGGCTGATATTGTATCATGCCTATCAGATTGTTACAGCAGCGTCGGAAATCCCTCCAGATCCTGGCGAATACGAGAGAATGTACCAATCAGTGGCGTCTGAATTGAACAATGTATTTAAGAAACTGTCAGGATTAATTGAGCCAGGCACGGAGCTCAGTTATAAAGCTGTAGAGACGGATCTGGCATTTACCGTCGATGACGTTGTGGCAAAAGAAAACGTTGACTTGGTTGTCATGGGAATAAGCGGGAAAAGCTTTTTAAAGGAAATATTTGTTGGCAGCAATACAATCAGGGTTGTGGATAATACACATTGCCCCGTTTTAATTGTTCCGCCTCATGCAGAGATCATACCGGTAACACATGCAGTTTTTGCCTGTGATCTTGAAAAGGTATCTGCTACCATGCCCGTTGCTGAACTAATGACATTTCTCGATACTGTGCACGCATCACTCTCTGTTGTAAATGTTGACTTTGACGAAAAGCATGTCAGTCCTGAAACGCCGCTGGAAATAAGTTTTATTCATCAATCCCTTAAAAAATATGACCCTTCCTATACATATCTTACTAATCCAGATACCGTCAACGGAATCATAGAATTTGCTATTGCAACTAAAGGCTCGATCATTATTTCAGTTGCTAAACATCGTGGTTTTTTTGAAGGATTATTTCATCACAGCGTTACTCATAAAATTGCCTACAATGCACCAATTCCATTACTGGTATTACATGAGAAAATAGACGATAAATTATGAGTGCAATCACTAATAGCCCAATAAGAATCGGTGTATACTCAACTAATCTGCTGCGATGGAGTATTGTGTATTGAAAATCCAACCATAGGAAATTTGCTAATCGCGTTGAAGCCACCAGGTAGATCAGTTTATGCAAAAAAGAATCCGAGAAAGAAACATGGCGAACGCAAACTTAAGGACAAAATAATCACTGTCCCCAAAGCAAAACAAAACCCCTGAAGAACAAAGTTATCAGGGGTTTTGCATTTTTAATGAGGTCGCGAGCGGATTCGAACCGCTGTAGAAGGTTTTGCAGACCTTTGCCTAGCCACTCGGCTACGCGACCGTGGGTGCAAATGTAGTAAAAAAACGTTTGCGTACAACTCGTTTTATAAAGTTAAAAGTGTAATAGGTAAAATAGCTGAAACAGATTTTATGTAATAACGGCGATACAAGTAACTATTAACTACTTTTACGTGCTTTTAGAAGGCACCTGGTTTAACCACTCAACTTTGCAACAATAGATGTATCCTGATTTTCAATACCTGCTCCAGAGCCTGCTGGGAACACCCATGCCTGAATGGCTGAGCATCTTCAAAACTTTCGGTTTTCTTGTTGCTTTATCTTTTATAGGCGCAGCATGGGCCACCTCGCAGGAACTGATACGAAAAGAAAAACAAGGCCTGCTGCAACCCGAGATAGAAATACGCGAGGTAGGCTACCCTGCCACTGCACAGGAAATAATCATTTCAGCGCTGCTGGGATTTCTTATTGGCTTTAAGCTGGGAGGCATATATGGCCATATGGCTACCATATCGCCCGACCCAATGGGCTACCTGTTGTCACTGAATGGAAATATACTCATAGGGCTCGTGGGCGCAGCAGTAATAGGCTACAGCAAATACTATGAAAAGAAAAAAGAAGCGCTGCCTGAACCTAAAAAAATAAAAGTGGCCGTGTACCCGCACGACCTGATGACAGAAATAGTGGTAATCGCAGCCGTCGGCGGCCTGATAGGCGCCAAACTGTTCAATGCATTTGAAACGTGGGATGATTTCATTAAAGATCCCATACATAGTCTCACCTCATCGAGTGGGCTTACCTTCCTGGGCGGGCTTATCACGGCTACAATCTGTTTCTATTTTTATACCCGCAGGCATAGCATTCCCTTCAGGCATATGTGCGATGCTGCTGCGCCCGGTATTATGCTTGCATATGGCATAGGCAGGCTTGGCTGCCAGTTATCCGGCGATGGCGACTGGGGCATCTATAACAGCGCTTATATAACGAACCCTGATGGTACCTTGCGAGCAGCAACGGCCGGCGACGGCCAGTTCATAGCACAAATGACCAGTGGTGTCCCGCATCTTGCTTTCTCTGCACCTACATGGATGCCCCGCTGGCTGGTAGCAATGAACTACCCGCACAATGTGGGCCACGAAGGGATGGCCATAGCCGGCTGCACAGGCGAGTATTGCAGTGTGCTGCCGGTGGGCGTATTCCCTACCCCTATATATGAGGCAATTGTGTGTATCCTGCTGTTTTTTGTTTTGTGGGCATTGCGCAGGCGCTTCACCCGCACACTGCAAATGTTTGGCACTTACCTGATAATGGTAGGTGTGGAACGTTTCCTGGTGGAACTGATACGCGTAAACTACAAGTATGACTGGGGCTTTATACACCCTACACAGGCAGAGATACTATCTGTTGTACTGGTCATCATCGGGGCAGGGTTATTATTGTTCTACAAAGACAAAAACCCGCCCTTGCAAAATACAGCCACAACAAACGCAGCATGACCTTCAGCATACATTTGTTTTAAAGAATAGTATATCTTTATAGCAGACAACGGTATGAATACAAACCAACTCAACTATTTGAATATAGGCTTAATGATACTTTCCTGTGTCATTGCCTTTATCATGCCATTTGAGTTGTTCCTGTTCTCTTATGCGGTGCTTGGCCCACTGCATTACCTTACAGAGATATCCTGGCTGCATAAAAGGCAGTATTTCAGCCCCGGCAAAAGGGACTTTTTACTGTTAGGTGGATTTGCTTTGGTTATCACCCTGGGAAGTGTATTCCCATACACCTATAATGTACTGGGGCCAAAGGACGCAAACGGGCAGACCATATTCTCAGAAGACCTTATCAGCTTTATTCTCGCTTTGCAACACAGTGTGCCGGCACTTGTATTTGCAGCATTTGCGGGTTCTGCACTGATGATACTTGCTAAGGATGTAAAAAAACGAGCGATCGGTTTTGCGCTCATCGCAGTAATAGCTTACATGTTCCATTCAGGCCGTATTGCTTTCTTTGCTTTTGCTGTTTTCCTGCCTACGCTGGTGCATGTATTCTTATTTACGGGCGTATTCATACTTGTGGGCACACTCAAAAGCAGGAGCTTATCAGGCGTATTGTCGCTGATCGTATTCATAGCCTGCGCCATCAGCCTGTTTATTTTTTTCCCGGGTACCATCACCCCGCCGGGCGAATTTGCTGCAAAAAATTACGACGCTTCCTTCTACCAGTATAACCAGCAGATATTTGATGCACTGCTGCATAAGAAAGCTGACCGGGATATGATCTACAATTCTTCTGCCGGCATTATGATCACCCGCTTTATTGCATTTGCCTACACCTACCATTACCTGAACTGGTTCAGCAAAACATCAGTCATCAAGTGGCACATGATACCCCGCAGGTCATTAATAATAATAGGTGGCATCTGGTTGTTTTCACTGGCATTGTATCTTATGGATTACATTACAGGACTAATGGCACTTTACTTCCTTAGCTACCTGCATGTAGTATTTGAGTTCCCACTCAATTTCCGGTCATTTAAAGACGTAGGCACACACCTGAGGTCTTTTGCACAACCCAAAACGTCATAAATGAATTGCAAGCGCTCCAAAGGCTTACTTTTTACAATGAAACAAAGGAAAGCAAACGCAAAAAACTTCAAACATCTTCACTCATCCTAATTGAATAATAAAAGAAGGGCCGGTGTCATACACCGGCCCTTCTTTTATTATTAAGTATCTAAAACTATTGTTCGATCACAACATGGAATACATTGTTGGTAGCACCTGAACGTACATTCAGCAAGTACATGCCGTTGGCAAGTGTATTGCTGAGCTTGATGTGCTCGTTGATGTTACCGCTTTGTGTCATCACCTTGTTCGTGTATACCGTCTGACCTAGCATGTTAGTTATTTCCAACGATACTTCTTCGTCAGCAGTTGTACCCAATGTACCCTTCACTGTGAACTCACCCTTGTTCGGGTTAGGCAATACGCTCACTTCGCTTACCGTAGCCAGAGTCTGGGCACCAAGGTTTTTCAGAACAACAGTTATTTTCACTATTGCAGACTGGTTACCGCAAGCACCCACCTTAGTTACCTGGCAGCTAACAACATCATTGTTGTAAACGCCATGATCTATATACACCGGCTGGTTAGCACCCGGAACCAGGGTTCCTTCTACAAACCACTGGTAAGTATAGTTCAGGTCTATGTGGTCGTTTATTGTAGCGGTGAATGTATCTATCTTACCCACCCCTACCTTGCTATCTACAGACGGGCCAAAGCGAGAGGTAACTGTAAAGTTAGGAACGATGGCATCGTCAACAGTCATTACAACAGGATCGCTGAATACTGTATCAGCCATTGCGCAATGGTAGGTGCTCAGCAACCTGAACACAACAACATCCTTATTTGCCGGGGTATAGGAGTAAGTAGTGCCAGAGCCTACGAACGCACCATTCTTCATCCATGCATAACCAGGAGATTCATTTCCTTCAAACGTTGTAGCCGCAGTCAGTTTCACAGCTGTACCGGAACAGATATTATTGCCCGGAGTGATAGATGTAACAGCTGTTGGCATAGAATAAGGAACTGAGGTCATTGTTATTGAGTTAGTAGCCTTGTTCGTACTAACGCAATATGCATTGCTGGTCATTTCTACAGAGATTACATCTCCTGTTGCAGGTATGTTCCTATACGTATCACCTATACCGACTACCACTACGCCATTCGACTTCCATACATATGCAGGAGCTGAACCACCATCGGTAGGCGTTGCAACATATTTAACCAGCTCGCCTACACATGCAACACCATTGTGTGTGCTATCTATCTTCACTGCAGGTGTAACTGGCTTGTCTTCAATAACCACAGCAGCGCCTGTCATATCAGCGGCACATAGTGTATTTGTATTCAAACCTTTCACTGTATATGTGCCGGCTTTCAGCAGACCGAAATCAATGATCGTACCAGTTCCACCAACCGGCATACCGACTGACGAAGCTGACCTGTATAATTGATAGTTAACTCCATTTTCCGAACCAAGAAGTGAAAGCAGTACACCACTACCTGTAGAACAATAATGTGCTCCTCCTGATATAGCAAATGCAGTTGGTGCCGGGTTAACAAGTATGTTACCTGCGCCGGTCATACTGCGTACACAATTTGTAAGGCTATCCGTAGCAATAACTGTATACGCGCCATTTCCTGTTTGCGCACCGAAATCGAGCGCAGATCCGCTACCCACCATTACTTTAACCGGAGATCCGCCACCATTGTACAAGCTATATAGCTTACCCGCCTGCGAACCAGTAAGGTATATGTGGAAACCAGCCGAACCTGCACACATTGTTCCACCACCTGTAACAGCATATGCATCTGGTAGTGGATTAGTTGTAACAGTAACACTACCTGACATATTATTTTTGCAACCGGTTGCTGCATTCACACCAACAGCTGTATACGTACCTGCAGTCTGCAATCCAAGATCAAGCTTACCGCCTGTACCGAGAACTGCCGCAGATGGAGCCGGAGTAGTACCCATGAATAGCTGGTAGTTAACACCAGGCTCAGAATTTACCATATAAACTGTAGCTCCGGCATCTCCTGCACAATAACCACCGCCACCGGCTACCGGATATGGAACAGGTAATGGATTAGCATTTACAACCGCTGTACCTGTCATATTATTTGTACACTTACTGATGACGTTAACGCCCTCAATAGTATAAGCACCTGCTGTTCTCAAACCAAAATCAAGCGTACTGCCTGTGGTTCCGGGCATGGTAGCTATAACAGCACCTCCAGCCTTCAGGTAATAGTTGTTACCTGTAACAGAGTTGCTCAGGCCTATATGAACACCTGTACCTCCGGCGCAATAATCGCCGCCACCTGTAACACTATATGCTACCGGCAAAGGGTCGATCGTTACTACCTTGCTGCCAGACATATTACTTGTACAACCTGTAACCGCATCAGTACCTACTACGCTGTAAAGACCAGCAACTATCTGGTTACCGAATGTAATAGCACCGCCTGAACCCGGAACAACACTGCCTACCAGGAGTGAATTATGATACAACTGGTAATTGATACCGGCATCGGTACTGAAAACGCCCACAGGAACACCTGTAGTAGTACCGGCACAATAGCTGCCACCACCTGTCATATTATATACAGTCGGATTAGGATTGATCGTTACTACTGCACTACCTGCCATATTGTTTACACAACCTGTTGCCACATTCTTTCCGGTAATAGTATATGTGCCGGTCGGCTTAAATACGCCAAAATCAAGTGACGCATTAGAACCAGGCTGTGTACTACCAATAGGAGTAATGCCTTTAAATAACTGGTAGCTCACGCCAATATCAGAGAATGCCAAACCGATATTTACACCATTACCACCTACGCAATAGTTACCACTATTTGTTGCAGTTACTACATTAGCTGCTGGCAGTGCATTTACTTTTACCACCGGACTTCCGGTCATCCATGCCTGGCAACCACCTGCACCTGTAGAAGTAGCAAGCACCCTTGTGATGCCGGCAACAGAATCTAAACCGGCAAATACCAAACGACCACCTGTACCTGCCATCGGCATTAGAACCGGAGATCCAAGACCGGAATTATAAACTTCGTAGATAACACCTGCAGAAGAAGTATCGAGGTAAACATGCACACCTCCTGAGCCGGAACAATATTCTCCATTATTTTCGAGTGTCACCTTTCCGGCAAGCAATGCAGGATATACAGCAACATTAGCGCTGGTGGACAAGAACTGACCACAGACAGTACCGATTGATCTTGCATATACAGTATAATTACCACCCTGGTATTGCGGGCCGAAACTAAGCTTGCCACCTGTACCTGCTATCGGAGAATCGATCTTCGCGCTGCCCAGCATCAGCTGATAGCTGGCGGTAGCATCAGACGACAGCAGCATTATTGTATCTCCGGTGCCACCCAGGCAATAACCCGGGCTTTTTGCGGATACTACATGAGTAGCAACAGGCAACGCACGGACCGACACAAGCGCAGCACCATTCATATTCTGTGTGCAGCCCGTAAACGGATTCCGGGCAATAACAGTATATATACCCGCTGTTTTAAGACCGAAATCTATGCTCGCATTTGCGCCGGTTTTTGCTGCAACAGGAGAAGGACCTCCGTTGTAAAGCTCATATACGACACCTATATTACCGTAGTCAACACCTACATGAACACCAGATGTGCCTGCGCAATAAAACCCACTATCTGAATAGATAACATTATGTATAGATGGCAGCTGGTTCTTTCCTACCTTAATAGTGCCAATCATTTTGCTGCGACAACCTGTTGAAGGATTTAATGCAGATGCTGTGTACACTCCTTGCGTATCTGAACCAAAACTGATACTGCTGCCTGTACCTGGTATTGCAGGTAACGGACCTCCGTTAAAGAACAGCGTATATTCTGCAGTTGTTTCTGATGAATCGAGGTAGAGCTGAACACCACCACCCGGCACATCACAATATGAACTGCTTGCGCCCACATATTTCAGATTGAACGGAAGCGGCAAAGGATCAATGCTTATTGACGGGCTACCTGTCATATTGTTGGCACAGCCTGTAGTAGCCGTATAGGTACCTATAGCAGTATAAGTGCCTGCACCTGTCTGGTTACCAAAATGAACAGCGCCACCTGTGCCCGAAAGAACGCCCGGCACCGGAACTCCGCTATTATATAACTGGTAATTAACACCTATAGTAGACGCATTGAGATAAAGATCTATACCGGCATCGTTATAGCAATAACTGCTGGCACCTGTAAAGCTGGCGAGGTTATATACTGCAGGCAAGGTATTCACTGTTACTGTTTGTGAGGCTTTGCAACCTGTAGACAATGAATAGTCTACATTAACAATACCGCCACCAGCAAATGTAGGTGTAACAAGTCCAATCGGGGATACTGAGGCTATGGTAGATGTAGTAGACCATGTGCCGCCGGCAGTTGCATCATTCAATGTTATTGTTGAACCGTAGCATACAGCTGCAATAGCAGGTGTTATTGCAGCGGGTGTAGGATTGACCGTAAGCGCCGTAACACTGAAGCATCCTGTGGATGGTAATGTATATGTTATGAAAGGATTACCAGGAACAACACCGGTAACCGCACCACCGCTGGTTGTAACAGACGCCAGGCCCGAATTGCTGCTGGCCCAGGTACCACCACCAGCCGCGGTAAGCGTGTAGGTAGATGCCACACAAATATTTTTAGTCCCCGTAACCGCGCCCGGAGCAGGATTTACAGTAAGTGTAGCCACTGCAACACATCCGGCAAGAGACTTATAAGTAATGACCGGATTAACAGGTGAAGCATAACCTGTCTGACCATTAACAATACCCGTACCAAAGCCAATAGTGGCCATAGTAGTATTGCTGCTCGTCCAGAACCCGCCCGGCAGAGAATCTGTAAGATAGGTTACGGCATTGGCACACACTACCCTGTTGCCGGAAATGTTTGCCGGTAAAGAACTGACAATAACATTTTGGGTCATGATACAACCGGTAGGCAATGTGTAAGTAATAATTGTAGAACCTGCAGTAATACCGGTAAGGGTACCGGTGGTTGTATTGATCGTCCCCACAGTAGGATCGCTGCTTGACCATGTACCCAAGGGCGTACCATCTGTCAATGTTACTGCAGGATTGACACCATTGGTGATACATACGCCACTTGCAGGAACTGTGATAGGCACAGGCAGTGGATTGACCACCATGGTGAGCGTTCTGATACATGTAGTAGGCAAAGTATAAGTAATGACCGATGTTCCGGCATCTACCCCAAATACATTAGCTGTAGTAGCAGAAAGGCTGCCAACCGTAGCTATGGTGGTAGTAGTGCTGCTCCACACGCCGCCGGTCGTTGTTTCCGTAAGTATGGTATTAAGCCCTTTACATATAGCACTGGCACCTGTTATAACAGCAGGCAATGGGTTCACCGTAATATTCTTGCTCCTTGCACATGTGGTAGGTAATGTGTAAATGATATCAGGAGTTCCTGCAGCAACACCTGTAACCAAACCCGTAACAGGGTCCACCGTTGCAAAATTTGTGTTTGACGAAGTCCAGGTACCACCAGACATTGCATCCGACATTTGTATCGTTAAACCGGGACATACCGTCGACGGCCCTGTTACAGGCGCTGTAGGCAATACAGTTACTGCTTTTGTAACAATACAGCTTGCACCGAATGCATACGTAATAGTACATGACCCTGCACTAACACCTGTTACAATACCAGTAGTAGATGTGCCTGAAGCAACTGTAGCAATACCGTTGTTGCTGCTTGCCCATGTACCGCCTGCTGTAGATGTAAGTGTAGTTGTACCTGCCTGGCAAAGCGTAGTAAAGCCTGTAAGTGGTGCAGGTGCCGGACTTACATTCACAGTTATAGTACCTGTGGCAGAGCAGCCATTAGATGCGGTAGCTACTGCCGTATAAGTAGTAGTTACAGCTATGGGGCCTGCTGTAGGATTAGCGATAGTAGTAGAGCTAAGCGTAGGATCTGCTACCCAGCCGAAAGTAGGCTGAGGCAGCGAAAAGCGCCATGCTTCAGGTGTTGTTATGCCATAGCTTACTCCATTGCGACCGGAAGGTGTTGTAAATGAAGTACCTGCCGGGTTTTGTATACCACATGTATGTGTGTTCGAAGCAGCCTTACTGACCAATATATCAATGATATTCGATCCTTCGTAAAGGATCACTTCAGCATCATACGCATCGGCATAAGAGCAACAGGGGGATATCTGGTTATATTTTATAACAAACGATCTGTTAGGGGCCGTACCTTCTGTTGAATAGGTAACAGCGCCGGGTGATAGCACATCCAGGTCGCCCCAGCAAAAAGCAATTGCACCCGGCAATGCGGCAGTAGGAAAAGCAGCAACAGAAAAAGTTGTTGAAGCGCCGCCGAACTGCACATATCCATTGGTACCAATATTAATAGATGTATAATTAGTGCCGTAATAATTAAATGAGAATGGTATGGTCACCGCAGTGGTTCCGTCATCAGCGTTTGAAAACGAAACAGTGGTAGGACTTGTTTGCGTTGCCAGCACATAAGTAATACTTGACACACCGTATCCTGCCCCGGGGTTGGTAGCGGTACCATTCAGTGAAGTGGAGCCACCTGAGCATATAACACTTGGTGTTGCAATTGCCGTAACAACCGGGCCGGGTGTTACTGTTATTGTTTTACTTGCAGAGCAACCCGAAACAGTGTACAGGATATTTGCAGAACCTCCGGATACACCGGTAACAACACCTGAGCCGTTTACTGTTGCCACAGTAGTAGTACCACTGCTCCATGTACCGCCGCTGGTAGCGTCAGACAATGTAATAGTAGAGCCCATACAAACAGATGAAGAACCTGTAGGTGTAGGAACAGATGTACATGGCGGGGTCCACCTGAATACCAGGCCGCTTGCAGGATTCAGCGTTTGTGTTTGCGAGCAGGTTGCGGTGTTGCTTCCACCGGCAGTAGTTGTGGACCAGTTTGAAGTTGTGGCCCTGTTATTGTAGTCACTTGATGTCGCACCATTGATACCTACCTGGGGCGAATAAGAACCGGCAGTGGTAGGTGCAAAAGTGCCGTATACAAATTCTATAATATTCGAAGTTTCATAAAGCTTTATCTGGAAGTTAAGCGGCCCTGTTGCCGCGGTGCTATAGTGGCAGCAGTTCAGCCACTGAATTGTAAATACCCTATTGGGAGACGAACCCGTAAGCTGAGAGGTCACCGTACCTGAATAAGCGGAATTATAATAAAGATCATTACTAAAAGGGGCCAATGCATATGTTCTTGCACTTATTGCTGTATAAGAACTTGACGTAGACCCACCAAAGTTGATCCAACCGTTAGCGTTAATGTTAAATGTACTATAAGTGTTACCGCAATAAACAAAGTTGAACCCTATAGACAAAGCATTCGACACGTTATCGTCCCACGAACCGGTGAAGATATTTGTCGGGCTGCTGAGCGCCGAGTAGGTAGTAGTAGATTGCGAGAAAACGTAACTGGCAGCGGTTTGCGCCCTGCCTGTGAATGCTGCGATAGTGAGGCAGCTGAGTAATAAAAGCGAATATATTTTCTTCATAAAATTAATTTAGAAATTGATAAGGGAATGCTGATGGTATATTATCAATTAGTTACTTAGTGTGTGCGTGTGTATAATTGTATTATGTGCTGTGTTGTGTGTTGTGCTGTATCCTGTCTTGTGAAAGTGATCTGTAACAGGCGCTAAGTAGGAGGGATGGGGCACAAATGATCATAGCCCGAACTTGTAAAGAAGCGATTAACTGTATATGCAACAGATGTTAGTCTCCACAGAAACTGAATTTTGTATTCCTTTCTCATAGATACTTCTTTTAAAGGTGATAGAGGTATTCATGGATAATTGCACTTCAAATATTATACTATTCTAAAGATAATTAATTAAAAATTAACTTTCGGTAATTTTTTTATGAAAAAAGAGGGAATGAGGGTGTATGTCGGGAACTTTGTCGGGAATATGAAATTATTTTTTAATTATGTGTATCTTTAACTTGTTTCGGTGCTTTTTTGCGAATTGATTTTCAATTTCTTTCCGCAAGCCCGAATACATCTTTCATATTATACACATATATACCAGATACATGTCTGAAGGTAGCGTTTATCATTGCCTTAGCAACCTCGTCTCCTTTTATTGGTCTCAGCGTTCCCAGGCCGGGAATTTTAGACAATACATTCATGATACCAATACCTAGTTGCTCGCCTGTTCTTACTTGTTTACGATCCCCGGAGAGCATTCCCGGGCGTATAATGTGTATCGTTTCAAACGGCAATTTTTGAATTGCCTGTTCCAGTTCTCCTTTTATTTTTGAATAGAATATTTTAGAGTCAGGGCTTGATCCTGCTGCCGATATAAGTACGTATTCCTTCACGTTATTTGCTGCCGCTATTTTTGCAGCCTGGTACTGGTAGGTATAATCTATCTTATACTGTGCATCCTTGCTGCCGGCTGCTTTCAGGGTAGTACCCATAGCAGAGTAGAGTACATCACCGGTCACCAGTTTCTTCCATTTATCAGGAGCATCAAAGTCTACTATATGCTCTTCCAGCTTACTGTTATTTATACCTGTACTGCGTCTTACGAATACTCTCACTTTTTCAAAACGGGTATCATGCAGCAACTGGTTTACTAACTTACCACCTACCAGCCCTGTAGCGCCAATAACGTTTGCTATTCTCATAAGATGTTCCGGAGTTTAAATTAAGGCATGAAATTTTATGCCATCAATGTAACTAATAAAACCCCGGTATGGAAATCGCGCTAGGTAGAACGATCACAAAACGAAAATTAACGTCCCTGTTTAAGGATAATGTAAAGAGCGCAGAAGCCATAAACCTGGTATATGTAACTGACACACAGGAAGGTATAAGCAGGATCAGTTCGGGTCACGGATTTACCTACAAACTAAAGAACCACGCCGTTAAAGATGTAAAAACACTTGCCCGGATAAAAAGTCTTGTTCTTCCACCGGCATGGAAAAATGTGTGGATATGCGCTAAAGAAAACGGTCATTTGCAGGCAACAGGAATTGATGCCAGGAACAGGAAACAATATAAATATCACCCGCTCTGGAATTTGTTGCGCAACGAAACAAAATTTCACCATCTTTTTGAATTCGGGAAAGTACTACCTGCTATCCGTCGGCAACTGCACAAAGACCTTAACAGGCAAGGCTTGCCGCCAGAGAAAGTATTGGCAGCCATTGTATCTGTAATGCAATGCACGTGCATAAGAGTGGGCAACAGCCAGTATGAAAAATTATACGGCTCATTTGGGCTGACAACACTTAAGGATAAACATGTTGACATCAATGGAGCAACCGTAAAATTCACATTTACGGGCAAGAAAGGCGTACATCATGATATAGACCTGAAAAGCAGGCGGCTGGCCAATATTGTAAAGCAATGCAGGGACATACCAGGCAAAGAACTGTTTCAATATTATGATGAGAAAGGACACAGGCATCCAGTAGACTCAGGCATGGTGAACAACTATATAAAAGAAATAAGCGGCGGGCATTTTACTGCAAAAGATTTCCGAACATGGGCAGGAACACTTCATGCTATCACAGCTTTTAAGAAGCTGGGCATCCCTGATACAACCACCGATACAAAAAAGAATGTTGTTACTGCCCTGGATATGGTAGCAAAAGAGCTTGGCAATACCCGTACTGTGTGTAAGAAATACTATGTTCACCCACGGGTAATATCTTTATACGAAGATCATTCACTGGATAAATTCCTGAGTGTAACAGAGGATGCAAAATGCAGTGATCAGGCAGGGCTCAGCACAGAGGAACAAGCCCTCATGAAAATACTTAATAATACCGGGGCAGCATCAATAGCCGTTTAAGCAATAATTAAAAAATTAACCGGCTACGGCCACTGTAGGCTGTGGTTCACCGTAATGGCTGCTGTTCAGCTCTGTGTTTTGCCGTTCTGCAGCCTCTATAGGCACAAAGCTGGACAATGTCTCCCCTTTACCCTTACGCACCCATGTAGTATGCTCAAAATGAGCAGAAGGCTTATTGTCATTCGTCCTCACTGTCCATCCGTCTTTTTCCGTATGTACTTCTCTTGTGCCCAGGTTTATCATAGGCTCTATGGCCAGCACCATTCCCTCTCTCAGTTTTTTACCATCACCACGCTTGCCATAGTTAGGCACCTGCGGATCTTCATGTAGTTGTTTACCTATACCATGCCCTACCAATTCACGCACCACACCATACCCGTGCTCCCTGTTTGTATATTGCTCTACGGCAAAAGAAATATCTCCTACCCTGTTATTCTCACAGGCCTGCGCTACGCCCTTGTAAACAGACTCCTTGGTAACACGCAATAATTTAAGCACTTCAGGCCTTACATCGCCAATAGCGAAAGTGTAAGCAGAATCGCCGTGGAATTTATTCATATACACACCGCAGTCTACAGAGATGATGTCTCCGTCCTTCAGCTCGTAAGCACTTGGAAAACCATGCACCACCACATCATTTATAGAAATACACAAAGTAAAAGGGAAGCCATTATACCCTTTGAACGAAGGGACACCACCATTATCCCGAATGAATGTTTCCGCCAATTTATCAATAGACAGCGTAGTGATGCCCGGCTTCAGAATCTTCGCTATTTCTGTATGGGTTGCAGAAACCATAAGTGCGCTTTTACGCATTACTTCTATCTCGTCTTTACTCTTAATGTGTATCATTTAAACCGGGAATTGTAAAAAAACAAAAGGCATTATTAGAGTACAAAAGTACTTATAATGCCGTTAATACTTCTGTTAAATAGTACGGGCCTGTTACCAGGCCCGTAAATGTATATGGTTATGTGTTGAATTATGCGGATACGCTTCTGCTACCTGTAGCCGGCGTTGCTGAGCGACCAGTTACGCGGCCGGTCTTCATTAATCCATCATAATGATTCATCAATAAGTAGCTTTCTACCTGCTGTAAAGTATCAAGTATTACACCAACACCGATCAGCATAGACGTACCGCCGAAGAAAGATGCGAAACCACTTGTAACACCAAGCAATGTAGCAATACCAGGGAGGATACCTGCGATAGCTAAGAACACTGCACCCGGTAAAGTGATACGGTCCATGATGGTAGCAATGTAATCAGCCGTTGGCTCACCTGGTTTAACACCCGGTATGAAACTGTTGTTACGCTTCAGGTTATCCGCCATTTCTGTCGGGTTGAAGATCAACGCTGTGTAGAAATAAGTGAATGCAATAACCATTATCGCATAGATAAGGTTATACCACAAAGAACGGTTATCAGATAATGCATGTACAAAACCTGCAGCTTTTTCATTAGTAGCAAATCCGGTGAATATTGTAGGAATGAACATCATAGCCTGAGCGAAGATGATCGGCATAACACCTGCAGAGTTCACTTTCAATGGAATGAAATCACGAGAGCCGCTTACTTCTTTAGCAGCGTTGGTGCTGCCTATGATACGACGTGCATAATTCAATGGTATCTTACGTACACCCTGTGTTAACAGGATAAGGCCGATGATAACTGCGATGAATATTGCTATTTCTATCAGGAATATCAACAGACCGCCGCCACCGCCGATGTTCTTGGCGCTGAACTCCTGCACAACACTGTGCGGGAAACGAGCAAGGATACCTACCATGATGATCAGTGATGTACCATTACCAATACCACGATCAGTGATCTTTTCACCCATCCACATTACAAACAAAGTACCGGCAGTAAGTACTACGATAGTACACAACCAGAACATGAATGGACTGAAGTCAGGAGCAAGAGCAGGAAGATACTGTGGAGAACGCAGGTAAGCAACATAAGCGCTCGCCTGGAAAGCAGTAACGATAACTGTAAGGTAACGTGTGTAAGTAGTGATCTTACGGCGACCGCTATCTTCTTTCTGCATTTTAGCTACCTGTGGTATAACGATACCTGCAAGCTGCATAAAGATAGAAGCAGAGATATAAGGCATAACACCTAACGCGAAGATAGAGGCACGACTGAACGCACCACCGGCAAACATGTTAAGGATACCAAGGATACCACCAGGGCCATTAGTGTCACTAAGCTTCGAAGGGTTGATACCTGGCAGCGCTACATAACAACCTACACGATATACCAATACTAACAGTATGGTATAAGTGATACGCTTACGCAACTCGTCTATACTCCAGATATTCTTAAGTTTATCAATAAATTTCTTCACAGGAACTGTTGTTAATCAAAAATGAAATGCGAATAAACGAATAAAGACGCATTTTTCCAAAAATGCGTCTTTTATTCTAAAGAATTTCCAGAGTAGCTCCGGCAGCCGCTATTGCTTCTTTGGCTTTAGCGCTTGCTGCGTTCACCTTGAAAGCTATTTTCGATTTGATCTCGCCGTTACCAAGTACTTTTACAAGGTCAGTGCGGTTGATCAGTCCGTTGATGTAGAGGATGTCCGGTGTAAATTCCGGTAAGTTATATTTTTCAACCAGGAAGTCGATCTGGCCAAGGTTAAACACTTTGTATTCAACGCGGAAGTGATTGATAAATCCACGTTTTGGCATACGACGCTGTATTGGCATCTGGCCGCCTTCATGGCCTCTTTTAGACTGGTAACCGGTACGTGCCTGCTGGCCTTTGTTACCTTTAGTAGCTGTACCACCATGGCCGGAACCTTCACCACGACCAATACGTTTTCCTTTCTTTGTTGAACCTTCAGCAGGTTTCAGATTGTGCAGTTGCATACTTACAATTTTTGAACTTGCGCGGAATTTGTAACCGCTCGCAAATCAGTTAAAAAAATTACTTTTTAGCAGAAGCCACATCAAGGTCCTTCTGCAATTGGATAGGGGTCAGCATCTGATATTTGCCTCCTACTTCCGTTTCAGCCTTTATCAGGTGATGTACAGCCTTTACCATACCCAGTATCTGTGGAGTTGCCTCTACTTCTACTGTATGCAGCACTCTGCGCAGGCCTAGTGCTTTCAGCGTACGCTTCTGGCGATACATACGGTCAATACCGCTTTTTACCTGTGTTATTTTTATCTTAGACATTGTATTATTATTCAAAAGTAAAAATTCAGATTAGATCAAAACCTCTTTCAGTATCCGGGTATTAGCCGTTGAATACTTTCTTCAGGCTGATGTTACGCGTTTTAGCAACCTGTATTGGTTCGCGCAGCATAGCTAATGCAGTGAACGTAGCTTTTACCACGTTATGCGGGTTAGCAGAACCTAATGATTTAGAAAGAACGTCAGTGATACCTGCAGCTTCAAGCACAGCACGCATGCTGCCTCCTGCTATTACACCAGTACCATGTGCAGCCGGACGTATCATCACCTTAGCTGCGCCTTCTTTAGCCAGCTGCTCGTGAGGAATAGTACCATGCATTACCGGAACTTTGATGAGGTTCTTCTTAGCATCATCAATACCCTTGGTAATTGCTTCCTGTACTTCTTTAGCTTTTCCAAGCCCGTGACCTACAATACCATTACCATTGCCTACCACTACAAGAGCAGAAAAGCTGAAAGCACGGCCACCTTTAGTGGTTTTCACCACACGGTTGATAGAAACTACCTTTTCATGCAATTCCAGGTCTCCGCCTTTAATGCGATTTAATGTTGTCTTCGCCATTTTCTTTTTTATTAGCTATGCGATGATCCCGCATAAGCGGGACACCGGCATTATAATTAATTTAGAATTTCAATCCACCTTCGCGAGCTCCGTCAGCTACTGACTTTACACGGCCATGATACAGGTAACCACCACGGTCAAAAACACAACCTTCGATGCCTAATGCTTTTGCTTTAGCAGCGATAGCCTTACCTACGTTTGCAGATTTAGCTACTTTGTTACCACCTGCTGCTACGATATCCTTTTCACGTGAGCTTGATGCTGCGAGTGTAGTACCGTTGTTATCGTCTATCAGCTGCACATAAATATCATTGTTGCTGCGGAATACAGAAAGTCTTGGCTTCTGAGCAGTACCATGAAGTTTTGTGCGTATGCGCCAACGCAATTTCTGACGGCGTATTACTTTGTGATCTTGTGACATATTACCTTGTTTTTACGGGCTCTCCTTTTATCGGAGGCTGCCGGAGTTTGTATTGATTATTGTTTACTTACCTGCTAATTATTTACCAGCAGATTTACCAGCCTTACGACGAACGATCTCATCAGAGTAACGAACACCCTTTCCTTTGTACGGTTCAGGTTTACGTAAGCTACGTAATTTAGCAGCTACCTGGCCCAGCAATTGTTTGTCATTAGACTCAAGGATGATCCTTGGGTTCTGACCTTTTTCTGCAATTGCAGAAGCTTTTATTTCTTTTGGTAATTCGAATATAATATTGTGAGAGAAACCTAAAGCAAGATCTATCTGCTGGCCTGCAACAGTAGCACGATAACCCACACCCACCAGTTCCAGTTCCCTTTTGAAACCTTCTGTAACACCGGTGATCATGTTTGCTACCAGTGAACGGTATAAACCATGAAGTGCACGGTGACGGATCTGATCTGTAGGACGCTCAACAGTAATTGTATCGCCTTCTATATTGATCTTGATATCGCGATCGACATCCTGGCGAAGTTCGCCTTTAGGGCCTTTTACTACTAATTCGTTAGTAGCAGAAACTGTTGCAGTTACGCCCTTTGAAAGTGTTATTGGTTTCTTACCTATACGTGACATAAAAAATAATTAAAAAATTAAAGTTCAAAAGCTGTGTTCAGTTACCGTATAGAGAACTTTATATTGTCAGCCTTCTATAAACGATGGGAACATTTACATGTTCCCGTTATTTGTCTTAGTAAATATTGCACATTACTTCACCGCCTACATTCTGTGTACGAGCTTCTTTATCAGTCATTACACCTTTAGAAGTAGACACGATAGCGATACCTAAACCGTTTTGTACACGGCGGATCTCAGCTGGCTTAGCATACTGGCGCAGGCCCGGACGGCTGATACGCTCTAATGACTTGATAGCCGGATCTTTGGTCTGAGCATCGTACTTCAAAGCTATTTTGATAAGGCCTTGCTTACTGTCATCCTCAAATTTGTACTTCAGAATATAACCTTTTTCATAGAGAATCTCTGTGATGCGCTTCTTAACGTTTGATGCAGGGATCTCAACAATACGATGGCGCGCCATCTGGGCATTACGGATACGGGTCAGAAAGTCTGCTATTGGATCTGTTACCATTTTGTTTTTTAAGGTTTTGTAAATGAAAAATTTGTTACGAGTATCAGGACATTATCCTGACTTTGAAACGTTATTCCTCCTTTGAGGGAAGGTATTTACCAGCTTGCTTTACGAACACCTGGTATCTTGCCATCCAACGCCATGTCACGGAATACCAAACGGCATACTCCGAAATAACGCAGATAACCTCTTGGACGGCCTGTGAGCTGACAACGGTTTCTCAGACGAACTGCTGAAGAGTTACGTGGCATCTTATCCAATGCTGCGTAATCTCCTGCTGCTTTAAGAGCTGCGCGTTTTTCTGCAAACTGAGCCACCATATGTTCGCGTTTGCGCTGGCGGGCTTTTACTGATTCTCTTGCCATAGTATGTTTTATATTGTACTGCTGCCTGTTGCCGGGCGGCAATGCTCAATTATTTAGAACCTGATTTATCCATGTTTGTAAAAGGCATACCCATTTCTTTCAACAGTTCGTATGCTTCTTCATTCGTTTTAGCAGTGGTCACAAAAGTGATGTCCATACCGCTGATACGTGGCAATTTGTCAATGTTGATCTCAGGGTAGATGATCTGCTCTGTGATACCCATTGTATAGTTACCGCGGCCATCGAATGACTTTTCGCTGATACCTTTGAAGTCACGTACACGTGGCAGAGATATAGAGATAAAGCGATCCAGGAATTCAAACATCTTAACGTGACGCAGCGTAACACGGCAGCCTATCGGCATGTTCTTACGCAGCTTGAAGTTAGAGATGTCCTTCTTAGACATGGTAGCTATCGCTTTCTGGCCGGTAACGAGTGTCATTTCATTCACTGCGTCGTCGATCATCTTCTTATCTGAAGTAGAACCCTTTACACCCTGGTTCAGGCATATCTTTACCAGTCGTGGGCATTCCATAACTGATTTATACCCGAATTTCTTCATCAGTGCGGGCACCACTTCATCCCTGTAACTTTTAAGTAACCTCGGGCTGTATGTTGTTGTCGTTGCCATTATTTTATAGCCTCCCCTGATTTTTTAAATATACGTACAAAACCTGTTTCAGTACGGTCGCGCTTAACACGTCCCGGAGCTTTGGCTTTAGCGTCCCACAGCATCACGTTAGAGATGTTGATCGGAGCTTCTTCCTTTACTATTCCGCCCTGAGGATTCTGGGCGTTAGGCTTCAGGTGCTTGGTTACGAGGTTTACACCTTCGATAAGCACACGGCCCTCGGTGGGGTTCACCGATAGCACTTTACGTGGCTGGTTGCGGTCTTTATCATCGCCGGCAATAACTACCACGTTGTCGCCTTTCTTAATGTTGAACTTTGGTTTGAATCTCTTTTTCACAATTACTATGAATTAGCGTTGTAATTTTTACCCCCGTTTTCTAACGGGCTGCAAAGGTACAACAAATTTTACAATACTTCTGGTGCGAGGGAAACAATTTTCATGTATCCTTTGTCACGCAATTCGCGGGCTACCGGGCCAAATATACGGGTACCACGTGGATCGTCCGAGTTGTTAAGCAAAACGACTGCGTTATCATCAAAACTGATGTAAGAGCCATCTTTACGGCGCAACTTGTTCTTAGTGCGAACGATAACCGCTTTTGAAACGGTACCCTTCTTAACACCACCACCAGGAAGCGCATCCTTAACCGTTACTACGATCTTGTCACCAATACCAGCGTAATCCTGCCCCGAATTGCCCAACACACGTATGCAAAGTACTTCCTTGGCACCGCTGTTGTCGGCTACATTGAGCCTTGATTCTTGTTGTATCATCTTTAAGGTTACTTAGCTTTTTCAATAATTTCTACCAGGCGCCAGCGTTTTGTCTTGCTCAGCGGGCGAGTTTCCATAATGCGCACTACATCACCGATGCCGGCACCGTTCTGCTCATCATGTGCATGGAAGCTTGATGACTTTTTCAGAAACTTACCATAAATAGGGTGTTTCACTTTACGCTCTACAGTAACAGTGATGGTTTTAGTCATCTTGTTGCTGCTAACGACCCCAATACGGGTTTTCCTGCTTTTTCTTTCGATCGTCATGATTGACATATAAATTTATTATAAACCTAATGTTCTTTTACGCTGTTCAGTCTTCAAACGAGCTATCGCACGACGCTGGGTCTTGATAGATAGCGGGTTCTCAATCGGATTCACCGCATGGCTGAATTTTGTTTTCTTCAGGCGCAATTCCTCGTCACTGATCTTTTCATTCAGCGCTTCATTGTCCAGCGAGCGGTAGTCATCAACCTTCGCTTTTGTTGCTTTTGCCATCGTTTACTTTTTAATATTTTTATCTATGCTTGTGATCGCTCACAAAATTTATTTGTATTATTCGCCTGCGTAATCGTGACGTACCACGAACTTTGTACGGATAGGCAGTTTCTGAGATGCGAGCAACAGGGCCTCCTGTGCTACTTTCATCGGAACGCCGTCCAGTTCGAACATGATCAGTCCTGGCTTCACAACAGCAGCCCAGAATTCAAGGCTACCCTTACCTTTACCCATACGCACTTCTGCAGGCTTGCGGGTGATCGGCTTGTCAGGGAAAATACGTATCCACACATTACCTTCACGTTTCATGTGGCGGGTCATTGCCTGGCGCGCAGCTTCTATCTGGCGGTTAGTGATCCACTTTGGTTCCATAGCTTTCAGGCCAAATGAACCGAATGATATCATAGCTCCGCGTTGTGCGTTACCTCTGATCCTGCCTTTATGCGCTTTACGATGTTTTGTTTTTTTCGGTTGTAACATTGTTACAAATTTTTATTAAAGTATCCCTGGAATATTATTCAACTATTTGCGCGCTGCGCCGCCACCGGTACGTCCACCACCGCGACGATCACCGCCACCTGCTGCACCGCCACCACCACGACGTTCACCGCCTCTTTCACCACCACCGCGGCGATCCCTATCGCCACCTGGACGACGGTCAGCACCTGCTCCTGCTCCTTCGAAACCTGCCGGACGACCATTGCCGCGGCTGTCAGAGTTAGCAGAGAAGTTAGGATTAAGATCACGCTTGCCTAAAACCTCACCTTTACAAACCCAAACTTTCAAACCAATTTTACCATAAACGGTCATTGAGTATACAGAAGCGTAATCGATGTCCATACGGAAAGTATGTAATGGAGTACGTCCTTGTTTGAATTCTTCGCTACGTGCTATTTCAGAACCGTTAAGACGACCGCCTGCTTTGATCTTGATACCTTCAGCACCCATACGCATAGCTGTAGTAATAGCCATCTTGATTGCGCGTTTGTAGCTTACACGGCCTTCGATCTGGCGAGCTATTGATTCACCGATTATCATGGCGTCGAGCTCAGGACGGCGGATCTCCATAATGTTGATCTGCACATCATCCTTCTTCGTCAGCTTCTTCAGCTCTTCCTTGATACGGTCAACTTCAGTACCGCCTTTACCTATTATGATACCTGGCTTAGAAGTGTGTATGGTGATGATCAGCTTACCCAGTGTGCGCTCGATAACGATACGGGAGATTCCTCCTTTATTGATACGTGCATTGAGGTAGGTGCGGATCTTGTGATCTTCTACCAATTTCTGGCCGAAGTCCCTTTTTTCGCCATACCACATTGAATCCCATCCGCGGATGATGCCCAACCTGTTACCTATAGGATTACATTTTTGACCCATTACTATTATTATTAAGCTTGAATGTTAGAATTTTCTACGTTAGCGTTTTCTGTTGTTGCGTTACGGCTGTCTACCATTAAGGTAACGTGGTTGCTGCGCTTGCGCACACGGTAAGCACGTCCCTGTGGTGCCGGGCGCATCCGCTTCAGTACGCGTCCACCATCAACAAATATGGTCTTAACATACAGGTTGGCCTCAGCCACGTCAACACCTTCATTTTTTACTCTCCAGTTCGCTACAGCGCTCAGCAACAGCTTTTCCAGCGGTGTTGAAGGATGTTTTGTACTGAATTTCAAAGTATTCAACGCCTGTTCTACTTCCATACCGCGTATCAGGTCCGCCAAAAGGCGCATCTTGCGGGGGGAGGTTGGTACATTTCGTAAGCGAGCTACAGCTTCCATTTATTTTCGATTTTTAAACACCGGCACCTAACGGGCTTTCCGGGGTTTTGTACTAATTAACTTATTACACTATTCTATCCTTGCGCCCCTTCAGGGGTTGGGGGTTAATTACTGTTTTGTTCCGCTGTGACCCTTGAAGTTACGGGTAGGTGAAAATTCACCCAGCTTGTGGCCCACCATATACTCAGTAACATATACCGGTATGAACTTGTTGCCATTGTGCACTGCGAAAGTGTGACCTACGAAGTCAGGACTGATAGTGCTACGACGACTCCAGGTCTTCATTACACCTCTTTTCACTTTGCCTTCATTTATCGCTGTAACCTTCTGATCCAGATTTGCATCAATGTAAGGTCCTTTTTTTATTGAACGAGCCATTTTCTATTGACTTATTTTGTTATTAACTATTACTTTATGTACTTTGAACTAGAGCTTCTTACCATTCTTGCGCTGTATGATCAGCTTGTTAGATGCCTTTGTTCTGCTTCTTGTTTTTTCGCCCTTAGCGTATTTACCCTTACGGCTACGTGGGTGGCCACCAGATGACCTACCTTCACCACCACCCATCGGGTGATCTACCGGGTTCATCGCTACACCACGGTTACGTGGCTTGATGCCTTTCCAACGGTTACGGCCTGCTTTACCCATTGACTGGAGTGCATGGTCGCTGTTAGATACGATACCTACAGTAGCCATACATGTGCTCAGTATTTTACGGAGCTCACCGCTAGGCATTTTCAGTACGCAATACTTTTCTTCTTTCGCATTAAGCTGAGCGTAAGTACCTGCCGAACGGGCAAGTGCACCGCCACGGCCTGGCTGCATTTCTATATTGTGAACAACAGTACCAAGCGGCATGTTCTTCAGTAATAAAGCATTTCCTACTTCAGGAGCTACGCTTGCACCGCTGATGATCTTTGTACCTACTTCAAGGCCCTGTGGAGCGATGATGTAACGCTTTTCACCATCTGCATAATGCAACAGTGCGATGAAAGCTGTACGGTTTGGATCGTACTCAATAGTTTTTACAGTAGCAGGGATATCACTCTTGTTACGTTTGAAATCCACAAGACGATACTGAGTCTTGTTACCACCACCTATGTAGCGCATTGCACGACGGCCCTGAAAGTTACGGCCACCTGTACCATGCTGGTGCTCAAGCAGGCTCTTTTCAGGCTCGTTAGTTGTGATCTCCGCGTAAGCGTTACCTATTCTCCAGCGTGTTCCGGCTGTGACCGGTTTGTATTTACGTAATGCCATTTTTATTTCAATTAGCTGGTGTGATCATACGACCGCAACAGAATTTGTAATTTATTAGTTAGTGAAAAGGTCGATTGTTTCGCCCTGTGCAAGGGTAACTACTGCCTTTTTGTAAGAAGGCTTGCGGCCTGAAAGAAGACCTGCTTTAGTAAACCGTGTTTTGCTTTTTGCAGGAACAACGTTAGTATTTACTTCAGCAACCTTTACTCCGTAAAATTCTTCTACGGCCTTCTTTATTTCCAGCTTATTAGCCTGCTTGCCTACTACGAATGTGTAGCGACCCTGGCGCTCCATCTGGAGATTTACCTTTTCGGTGATCACCGGCCTTACCAACACTTCAGATAGTTTCATCGTTTTAATTTTTTAATGAGCTGATTTGATGATTAGCTGATTGGCTAATTCTCTTACCAGGTTTACAATTTTTATTTAAGAACTATATTCATCAGCTAATTGTCACATCAGCTAATTATACTTATGCTGCAGTTTCTTCTTCAGCCGGTGCTTCTATGAACATCTTAGCTGCTGACTCAGTGAATATTACAACACCTGTATTAGTAAGGTCGTAAGTGTTCATGTCGCTCAGAACTACAGTTTTATTAGCGCTCAGGTTACGGCCGCTCAGGTATACGTTGGTGTTGTACTCAGGTACTACTACCATTGTTTTCCTGCTGTCTCCGCGAAGTACTTCCAGCATAGCTGAGAAATCCTTTGTTTTAGGCGTATCCAGTGTCAGGTCTTCTATGATCACGATCTTGTTCTCACGTGCCTTGTAAACAAGTGCAGATATTTTAGCAAGATCTTTCACCTTACGGTTCAACTTGAAGTTGTAACCGTGTGGTAATGGACCATTGATGGTACCACCACCCTTGTACAATGGGTTACGGATGTTACCTTTACGGGAGCCACCTGTACCTTTTTGCTTGTGCAATTTCTTAGAAGAACCGTGCACTTCAGCGCGGGTCTTTGTCTTGTGCGTACCCTGGCGTTTTGCCGCGAGGTATTGTTTTACCGCAAGGTAAATACAATGATCGTTTGGCTCAACATTGAATATATCGTCCGGAAGTTCAACCGAACGGCCTGTCTTTGCACCTTTACTATTTAAAACGTCAACTTGCATGACTATAATTAATTCTGAATTAAAACAATAGATCCGTTATGTCCTGGTACTGAACCGCTGATTAATATGTAGTTCTGTTCAGGGAATACTTTTACCACGCGCAGCGCTTTGATCTTTACACGGTCAGTACCCATGTGGCCTGCCATGCGCATACCTTTAAATACGCGGCTTGGATATGATGAGCCACCGATAGAACCCGGAGCACGTGAACGGTCATGCTGGCCATGGGTAGCTTCACCCACACCGCTAAATCCGTGACGTCTAACAACACCCTGGAAACCTTTACCCTTGGTGGTGCCGATAACGCTTACCTTTTCACCTTCAGTAAATATTTCGCAGGTGATGCTTTCACCTACTTGTTTATCAATGGAACAATTTCTGAGTTCTTTTACTACGCTCTTAGGAGTCGTGGAAGACTTAGCGAAGTGATTGATGAGCGCTTTCGGCGTATTCTTAGCCTTAGCCTCACCAAATGCAATTTGGAGAGATTCGTAACCGTCAGTATCGACAGTTTTCTTCTGGGTAACCACACATGGTCCAGCTTCGATGATGGTACAAGCTATTTGCTTGCCATTAGCTTCGAATATGCTGGTCATACCGATCTTTTTACCAATAATACCTTTCATTATATTATTATGTTTTAGCCAAGCGCCCGGGTCCTGATTGTGTGGGCCGGGATTAGCTGTTTTTTCAATTTTTTAAAGAACTGGCACTTTTTACTGTTCATCTTAGGCTGCGAAGCGTCAGATGGCTTTCATCATGCTTTTATTTCTACTTCCACACCGCTTGGCAGGTCGAGCTTCGAAAGCGCGTCTACTGTACGGGATGAAGACGTGTAGATATCCAACAGACGCTTATGCGTACAAAGCTGGAACTGCTCACGGCTTTTCTTGTTTACGTGCGGCGAACGCAAAACGGTAAATATCTTCTTCTCTGTAGGCAACGGAATAGGGCCTGTAACCACTGCTCCGGTATTGCGCACAGTCTTTACGATCTTATCCGCTGATTTATCGACCAGGTTATGATCGTAAGATTTTAGCTTAATTCTGATACGCTGTGACATACTTTATTTCGTTCTAAACCCCGAAAAATTTGGGACTGCAAAGGTAATGACATCTTTTGATTCAACAAACTTTTTCTTAAAAATATTTAAATTCTTTTTCCTGTCCGCTCAAACTATTGCCTGTATTGCATCTCCATTTTTCCTGAAGGGGTGCGAAGATAGGTATTTCATTGGTATTTACCGCTATATTACTTCAGAATCGTACTTTCATAACCGCAGAGATCTGGTACTTAACAGGCTTGAACGAAGCAAATGACGCAATTCTCACAACCTTTCTATATAACATGACAGACTCATTAATTTTATGCATTATTTTAAAAAATCCATCAAATGAGTGATTTTCTCACCTTCCGCGAGTTTGAAACAAGACGGGAAGCCGACGAACTTGCCGCAAAACTGAAACAGTATAGCATTACTGCGGTAGTAGAGCAAACACGCAACCTGCTGGACCAGAATTTCATAGGAAAACAATACAATAACTATGTATTGCTGAAGATAAAAGGTGAAGATTTTGAACGGGCACAGAAAATACTAATAGATACAACAGAGGTAGACCTGGCACAGGTAGAGAAGGGCTACATGCTCCTTTCACTGAGCAATGATGAATTAACGGACATACTGGCAAAACCTGATGAATGGGGCGAATACAACTACAACCTGGCACTGGCATTACTAAAGGAACGGGGTGTAACTATTGATGCGCAAAAGACCGAAACACTAAAGCAGCAGCATATTACCGAATCAGCTAAACAACGCTCCCTGTCTGCATTCTGGATCATATTCGGCTACTCCGTGTCCCTCATCAGCATAGCAGCTTGCATTACCAACAACAAGGTAGTGCTCATGCTCCTTTATGACTTCGACCTGCTACCGGGAGTGCTGGGCATCATCCTTGGACTTGTAGTATACCTTACCCGGAGAACATTACCCAACGGCACACAGATATACTCCTACGACAATAAAGCCCGTAAACAGGGGCTATACATCCTGCTGGTGGGCATACTTTCTTTCGCCCTAATCGTTGTGAAGTTTGTGCTTTACGTCACCGGGCGTCAGCATCTCTTATAGCCAGCCTCGATATAACAGGAACCTAGTTTGGGGTTTTCACATCCAGCACATCCCTCAATGCATTGCCCAGTATATTAAAAGCATATACCAGCAACATAATAGCTATCCCCGGTATCAGTGCCAGTAGTGGCCTGTTGGTGAGCAGAAAATTATAGTGCTCCTTGATCATCAATCCCCACGATGGATGCGGAGGCTGCACCCCAAACCCTAAGAAACTAAGACCTGCCTCTACCAGTATCGCGGCAGCAAAATTGCCTGCAGCTATCACCATCAGCGGCCCGGCTATATTGGGCAGTATATGGCGGAAGATGATCCTTATATCCCCTACCCCCAGTGCCTTGGCGGCGGTCACATATTCCATTTCCCGCAGTACCAGCACCTGCCCTCTTATAAGACGGGCAGCACCCACCCACATACTCAGCCCTATGGCAATGAATATCTCCCAGAAACCCTTGCCTATAGTAAGTGTAATAGCGAACACCAGCAGCAATGTAGGTATGGCATACAGTATGTTGATGATCCACATCACCACGTTGTCTACTACCCCGCCATAGTAGCCTGCCAGCGAGCCAAGTATGATACCAATAGTAAGCGACAGCAAAACAGCGATAAGCCCCACAGAAAGTGTCACCCGCGAGCCAATCAGCAGCCTGGAAAGTATATCCCTGCCATAACGGTCCGTGCCCAGGTAAAAAGTTTTGGTGATCAGCTGGTGTTGCTCCAGGTAATGTTGCTGTTCCTGTAGTGGGGCCTTCAGGTGATCAGCGGGGATCAGTGCAGATAAGACATAGGTGAGCGTATCCTCCAACCCGTCATCTATATAGTGCCGCACCACAATTTTATCACCGGCAAATGTATAGCCATTAACGGGCGTGGCCAGGTAGCCGGACGGCGCACCGTTGAACCATTCTGATAAACGGCTGTTATGCGATTGCACACTGCTCTTAGGCAGGTATAGTAATTGTTTGGAAAACCCGGGACGTTTGGCGCCCAGTTCTATGATCATCCTGTTTGCCGATGGAGTTGCGTCGGGCGCCAGCAGGTAAGCAAATACCGACACAAGACATGTAATACCAATGATGCACAACGCCACCACCGCCGAAGGCCGCTTAAGCAGTTTATATATCACCGTTGGTTGTGCATCTTTCATGTATTACTCTCGCTAAAAGATTATTTAACCAATTAACCCGTAACAAAAGTAATTTAAAATAAGGGGAAGCCCCTTTAGGGGTTTGGGGTTACAGCCCATGCTCACTCACCAAATACAGGAACTGGGCCATTACTGCTGCACCCAGTTTCAATTCCCTATGGTTTACATTTTCAAACACATCATTATCAGTATGATGTATATCAAAATAGCGCTGGGAGTCCGGTATCAGGCCGGCAAGCGGCGTGTGTAGTTTCAGCCCTATCGGATCTATGTCGCTACCCCCCTCTTCTTTTGTAAAATCATACACGCCATATGGCAGGAACAGGTTGCGGTAGGCCAGTATCTTATCCTTCTGCGCCTGCGGCATTACCAGCCCTATACCACGTGGCGAAAAACCACCGGCATCTGTCTCCACAGCTATTACGTGTTGTTCGTGTTTTGATATTGCTGAGTCTGCATATGCCTGCCCGCCTTTTTGCCCGTTCTCCTCATTCATAAAGAGTACCGCGCGTATCGTACACTTAGGCCTTATGCCCAGCGCCTTGTAGGTACGTATCACTTCTATAGACTGCACACAGCCTGCGCCATCATCCTGCGCACCTTCACCCACATCCCACGAATCCAGGTGGCCACCTATGGTAACTATCTTTTCAGGAGTTTCAGAGCCTCTTATCTCACCTATTACATTGTAAGAGCGCACCATGTTAGGCTTCATATCGCATTCAGAGGTCATCTTAGCAGTTACGCCTCCCTTCAGGCAGGCTTTCTCCAGCCTGTCAGCGGTTTTATTGCCCAGCGCCATCGAAGGCACTGTCTTCAGCGTATCCCTGTATGGCCGCGTCCCACCCGTATGCGGAAAATCGTCCGTACCTGTTGACATAGACCGTATAATAACGGCTGCAGCGCCCTTACTAGCTCCCAGGGAACCCGCGAGCCCACGGTATTTTACCGCATCTCCATAACCTTCAAAAGTAAAAATGAAATCCTGGCGGAACAGGTAATTAAAGTACACGATCTTACCCTTCACTTCGCTTTCCGGCAGCGCTTTAAATTCTTCAAGATTATGCACCATAATGATCGGCGCTTCAACTGTTTTCCCTCCCGTTCCCCGACTGTTGCCCAATGATAACGCCGCTACTTTTTCATACTTGCCATCCAGTTTCAGGTACAGGCTTTCTTTGCCACGGTACCAGTACGGCACATCTGCAGGCTGCAGCCATACTTTGTCGGCACCGGCTTCTTTCATGGCCTTTTCGCCCCAGGTCACGGCCTTAGCCGCTGCAGGAGAGCCGCTGATACGATGCCCAACAGTTTTACACAAAACCCTCAGGTTATCATAACACGTACCGTGCAGCATCACCTCGTCAGCTATCTTACGAAACATAACAGAGTCCTGCGCTGTACATGTATACGCCAGCCCCGAAAGCAATATGGATAATACTCTTGTCTTCATCATCATTTTTTAAAGATAGCAACACACATACTATCCTCGTTAGCCTATTAACCTTTTTTAACCCAACACCACTCCTATACACGATCTATTACTGATCAAACGAATAATTTAGAACATGGGGAAGTCCCCGGAACAAGGTCCCGCTATTTCAGCGGGAGGGGATTTAGGGGTTGCCACTCGCCCCTTTGAACTGGTGATGCGCCTCTTTGAACAGCACATTGAATGTAGTGAGCGAACCGTATATAGCTGTTATATACTGCTGCAGGTCCACCTTTTCATCATCGGTCATTACCTTATGGGCATTTATCTTCTGCTCCATCACGCGCAGCCTGTCGCGCACCATTACTATTTTATGAAAGAAGGTCTCTATCGGCACCTCTTTAGATTGCAGTGTAGGGTCTCCCGGCTTCAGTATCATGTTACCACGTTTCCAGCGCGGGCCTATCGGCACCATCTGCATCTCGTGCAGCCGCTGGTCCAGTATATTGCTCAGCGCCTGCTCTATATCGGTAATGGTAATGCCTTCACTTGCTGCGCCGCCCGCCACCTCTTCTATGGTAGTAAGCCCGTCATAGTCCTTGCTTATGCTCTTGGTACCCTGCTGGCTCTTGAACCAGATAATATAAAACTCAGAGGCCGTATCTACGATCACCCCTTTGCCAAAATGCTGGTGCTCCACACGGGACCCAACGCCTAATTGTTCACTCATGAATGTTTATTGATGGGGCTAAAATAAGTAAAAAGATAAAATTACAGCCTTGCGCTATTTCCACGCCCCCTGCAGCCTTCTCAGCACCACCAGCTCACCGGTATGGTAGCTGTTATGATCGCCTATCAGTATAGCCTCACGCAGCAGGTTCTGGCCATCGCCATGCGCAAATGGCTCATACAGGTCCGCATCTTCGTCTTCCAGCATAGCTATGAATTCTATACGGTCCATCTGTATCTGCTCCAGTGTTTGTGTCCATTGCGCTTCGGTCTTCGGCGCTTTCTTCTTAGGCCAGTATTCGTCCGGCCACTTTGGCGATACGTGTTTGGCGTTCTTGCAGAACTCAAGTATATCCCACTGCGTGATGCGCAAGTGCTCCACTACCTGCCAGATACTGTATGGCAGGCCTTTAGGCACCGTGCCGCGTATCTCCATAGGTATGTCCTTAAGTGTCTCATCAAGGGTCACGTGGGCATTGCCCTGCAGTATCAGTGCTTTCAGCTGCTTCACCAGCTCTTTCTTTTTACCTTTCATGATGTAAACACGTTTTGTTGTTACCCCTAAGGTATAAAATATTAACCTCCCTATGATTAAAAATATTTTTATTTTTACCCCCGTTCATGGCAAAGAAACAGGTCACAGGCTTCCGCAAATTCATCAGATATACACTTCGTGTAATACTTATCCTGTTCGGCTCCTCTTTATTATATGTAATTATTTGCAGGTTCGTTGAGCCACCGGTCACCATTACCCAGTTGGGCGGACTCACCGGTGGTTATGGGCTAAAAAGGGACTACGTCAGCTGGGACGAGATATCCCGCAATGTGAAACTGGCGGCTATTGCCAGTGAAGACCAGCTATTTCCAGAGCACAACGGCTTCGACTGGAAGGCAATGGACAAAAGCCTGAACAGGCCTCATAAGAAAAAACGCATAGCCGGCGGCGGCGCCAGCACCATTAGCCAGCAAACAGCCAAAAATGTATTCCTGTGGCAGGGCAGCGGCATAGGTCGCTACATACGCAAGGCTCCTGAATTTTATTTCACGGCTTTAATAGAACTGGCATGGGGCAAACGCCGCATAATGGAGGTGTACCTGAACACGATAGAAATGGGGCCGGGCATTTTTGGCATTGAAGCCGCATCACAGCAGTATTTTCATAAGCATGCCAAAAACCTGTCCCGTGCAGAGGCGGCAATGATCATCGCCTGCCTGCCTAACCCCAAGAAATTCAGTGTAACACCCATAAGCCATCGTGTAGCATGGCGCTACCCCCAGATAATGGAACAGATGGACAACCTGGAAGGCGATGAAGATGTGGAAGCCGTAATAAAAACTCCTTAATTTTTATCGAAGCTTAAAGGATATAGGCTGGGTATAATAAACCTTTACCATTTTATCATCTCTTATGCCTGGCACCCAGTTGGGCATATTTGCTACTACCCTCCTGGCCTCTTCATCGCATCCTCCGCCTATCCCCTGTATTACTTCCGCATCAGATATATGGCCATCTTCATTCACCACAAATTTTACAATTATCCTTCCGGATATGTTATGCTTCCTTGCATATTCGGGGTAATGTATACTACTACCCAGGTAATCCATCATGTCAAATCCGCATTTTGGCATGATCCGAAATTGGGTGAAAGGAATATCCTTGCCTTGTTCATCATAGCAATTACCTGATATTACATCTTTATTATGCGTTTCTACCCTCTTTAGCTTTCCGTCACTATAATAGCTTTTCAGGCTTATAAGTTCGTCATTGCTATACTGTTCTACTGCCCATACTTTGGCCGTTGAGTCATAGTATTCTTTCCATTCACCACTTTTTTTATTTTTATAATACGGACCTTCCTTATCTATACTGCCGTCTGCATTATAATCTGTAAAAATGCCCTCCTTCAGATTGTTCACATATTTCCCTTCTGATTTCTTGTTTCCTTTCTTGTCATAATATACGAACATGCCGTCTTTCCAGTCTAATAATGCATTAGAATAGTAGCCGGTCATTTGTAGTTTATCATTGCGCATATAGTGATCCTCACATTTCCATAACCTCCTATCTACTTTCTGCGTTACTCTGTAATACTCGGCACTGCTAAAGTCTGACGGAGCCATCCCCCAGTCAAAGTATGTTGTATCCGCCCTTTGTGCCATACCCGTCATCGGCAATAGTAAAAGAATTAATACCCGTAAAATATTGACCACCCGCATGTATCGCTCTTTAAAATTTAAAAGTTGCAAATGTAGGGTAATGATTACACAACCGAAAAGACTAATTTGCATCGGTGATCCAGTCGGTAAATATTGATGAATTTCTGTCGCTGGCAAAGCAACACACCGTGCTCGATGTACGCAGCCCCGGCGAGTATGCCCATGCACATATTCGGGACGCATACAATGTACCCCTGTTTTCTGATGAGGAAAGAAAAATGGTGGGCACTGCTTACAAACAACAAAGCCGGGAAGATGCAATAAAGATAGGTCTCGACTACTACGGCCCTAAAATGCGACAGATAGTAGAACAGGCAGAAACCATTATCGCAGAAACCAAATTCCAAATTCCAAATTCCAAACCTCAAACTCCAAAAACCGTTTTGCTTCACTGCTGGCGCGGCGGTATGCGCAGCCAGGCCATAGCATGGCTGCTCGATCTGTATGGGTTCAGAGTATATGTACTCAAAGGTGGGTATAAAGCATACCGCAACCGGATATTGGCTCAGTTTGAACTCACCTGCCCGCTGCACATAGTAGGTGGTTATTCAGGCTCCGGCAAAACGCAAGTACTCCATCGGCTGAAAGCATCGGGCTATGCCACTATAGACCTGGAGGCTATTGCACAGCATAAAGGGTCTGCGTTTGGAGCATTAGGGCATGCACAGCCCACGCAGGAAATGTTCGAGAATTTACTGGGTCAGGAATTGCATGACACAGCCGCCATGCATCCTGGCAAGGCCATATGGATAGAAGATGAAAGCCGCCGCATAGGGCAGGTCAATTTGCCCGATGCATTCTGGAATACACTACTATCCGCTCCGGTATATTTTCTCGATGTACCTTTTGAGGAACGCCTTGGCTTTATTACCGCTGAGTATAAGAGCGGCAAAAAGCCCGACCTCGTAAACGGCATTATGCGCATACAGAAACGGTTGGGTGGGCTCAATACAAAGAACGCCATCAACTACCTGCTGGAAGACAATTATACAGAGTGCTTCCGCATATTATTGCATTACTACGACAAGTATTATTCAATAGGCCTGTACGATCGTAAAAAAATAGACGAGCACCTTCACTCTATACCATGCAGCACGGTGAACGCAACAACCAACAGCGCACAGCTCATCGCAAAACAACAAACAAATGAACACACCCATACAGGAAATTAAGCTCACCCAATACTCCCGCAGCGCTGGCTGCGGCTGCAAGATAGCTCCTGCGGTATTGCAGGAGATACTTGGCTCGGCCACGACACAGCCTGCTAATACCAACCTGCTTGTTGGCAATGCAACAAACGACGATGCTGCCGCTTACGACCTGGGCAATGGCACCGCGCTCATAGCCACCACCGATTTCTTTATGCCCATAGTAGATGATGCTTTCGACTTTGGGCGCATAGCGGCAGCCAATGCCATAAGCGACGTGTATGCTATGGGCGGTAAACCCATAATGGCAATAGCAATACTCGGCTGGCCGGTAGACAAGCTGCCCGCAGCCCTTGCACAGCAAGTGCTGGAAGGCGCACGCGCCATGTGCGCCGAAGCAGGCATACCCCTCGCAGGTGGTCACAGCATAGACAGCACAGAACCCATCTTTGGCTTGTCGGTAAATGGCACATGTGCTATCAGCGATCTTAAAAAGAATAACACGGCACACGAAGGCGACCTGCTGTTCCTTACCAAACCCATAGGCGTAGGCATACTGGCCACTGCACAAAAAAGAGGATTGCTTACACCGGCACAATATGAGCTGTTTATAAAACAGCTCACTCAACTGAATAGCATTGGGGCGAAACTGGGCAATATCCCCGGCGTTACCGCTATGACAGATGTTACCGGTTTCGGCCTTGCCGGCCACCTTACCGAAATGGCGGAAGGTGCAGGCCTTGCTGCAGAGCTTTATTACTCCGCCATACCTGTTATAGACGGTGCTAAAGAATACCTCGCACAGCGCGTAGTCCCCGATGCCACCTACCGCAACTGGAACGCATACAGCACTAAGATAGCTTTTGAAGCAGGTGTAGACGTAATGCAGGCATTTAGCCTTCTGCCCGATCCGCAGACCAATGGTGGCCTGCTCATAGCAGTATCCCCAGCAGCAACAGACGAAGTGATACAACTGCTGACACAACACGGCCTCACTAACTTCACCACCCCCATAGGCCGCATAACCGCTCAAGCCGACAAGCTCATTACCATAAAAGCATAAACTAGGGCACCCACATTTGCACATTGCCGAATTGTCGAATTATCACATTGTCGAATTATCACATTGTCACATTAACTTTACTTCATGGGCAAAACAGATCCGCGCATAGACGCACATATAGACAAAGCACAGGATTTTGCAAAACCGATACTCACCCACCTGCGGGCGCTGGTACATGCTACCTGTCCCGATGTGGAAGAGACCTGGAAATGGAGTTTTCCGCACTTCATGTACAAAGGTGAGATACTCTGTAGCATGGCGTCTTTCAAACAGCACGCCGTTTTCGGTTTCTGGAAAGCATCGCTTATAGAAGACACCAACGATGTGCTCACCATCAAAGACCGGGAGAGCATGGGCCACCTCGGCAAACTGGAAACCCTCAAAGACCTGCCCAAAGATGCCGTGCTGAAAAAATACATAAAGGCTGCCATGAAGCTCAATGATGCAGGTGTAAAACTACCGGCCCGCGCAAAGGCAAAACCTGCAGAAAAGGAACAACAGGAGGTACCTGATTATTTCACCAAAGAGCTGAAGAAAAACAAAACGGCTGCTAAGGTATTCGAAGCTTTCAGCTACTCAGGCAGGAAGGAATATATAGAATGGCTGGAAGAGGCCAAAACCGAGGCAACCCGCATCAAACGCATGACACAGGCCATAGAATGGATAACCGAAGGCAAAAGCCGCCACTGGAAATATAAAAATTGCTGATATTAAAAACAATAGAATTACTAATGCCCAATGGCCTCGATAGCGAATCCCCCTTGGTAAGTTGGCTTTGTGCGTGAGTAAAGGGTGGAAGGGACAATGTCATTTTGTTAAGGCGAAAAATCCCGAAGGGATGATATTATTATAGAAAACAGGAACACGAAATGAGATGAACCCCGAAGGGGTGACATAATTTGTTTCGTTCCGGTCGGATCTCTCCGTTCTCAACATTCATAGCTTTTCTCAACCG
The DNA here is from genome assembly GCA_025963465.1 of Flavipsychrobacter sp. GTDB lineage: Bacteria > Bacteroidota > Bacteroidia > Chitinophagales > Chitinophagaceae > Nemorincola. The sequence goes on along the minus strand of JAOQAP010000170.1, from coordinate 3,659 downwards.
CCATAGCTTCAGCGAAGGCGGTAGCTAAGACGTGTCAGGACCCGACTGCATGCCGGCAGGCATTACGTCAAAACACGTTAGTACTGACGAAAAAAATCAGCAACAATCCAAATTCCCAATATCAAATTTCTAATTCCGAAAAAATTGCTGAGCCGTTTAAACCTTTGTAATTCATTATCGTCTATACAGTTACACAAACACACGAACATGAAGAAACAAATTTTCACCATCAGCCTTTCAGTACTGTCCACGCTTTGCGCCATCGGTCTCTTTTCATTCAAAAGCCCTGAGCCCGACAACAACACCTCTGGCCACACTGTTTATATGTACAAGCAGATCACTACCGTAGAATCTGTAGTGCCCGGCGGCATGGGCCGTTCACGCATACTATCTACCGACGATAACGGCCAGATGCTGGAAAAAGAGCTGAAGAACTTTTACAGCATGGTAGGCATCAACTTCGACAATATTGCCAACAACGACCGCGTAATAGTAGACCGCCTCAACGACTATAGCGCCCAGGGCTGGGAACTGGTCAATGTCACCACCGGCAGCAATCAGCAGAGCAGCGGCGGCAGCAGCTCCGGCGGCCTGTTCATTACCCGTTATGTATTCAGGAAAGCAAAATAACTGCTGCCTGTATTTATAAAGAAAGCCCGTCAGTCAGGTGGGCTTTCTCTGTTAGCATGAAATTTATTGTCCCGTCTTACTCCGGTCTGCGATGATACCAACATTGATACAGCGAAATCAACTTCCCATTGACCAAAGGACAAGATCTTGTGTAACCAACGGCCCACAGCGTAAGCTATTTTCTATCATACTACGAAAACTGCACTATCATAAAACCATATTGCTGGGCGGTTGTTCTCCGGTAGAACCTGGTTCCTCGTTTGACTGACGTCGAATATAATTTATTAAAAGGACACCAACCTTTTTGGGCATCATTACCGTCTTTTAATAAAAAATAATGCGTAATTGGATTAAGAAATAATTTGTGGAGTTGTACGTTATTGAGCTATTAAAATTAACTTTACTGCACTTTAATGAAGATACTACGAAATTAATAATTCGCATTATCAATAATTATAAACTAAAGATCTATGAAAAAGATAACATGCATCCTCTTGTTCTGTTTTGCTGTGCACGCCTATGCCGCTACAAGCATAACTACTCCCAAAGTATCTGGCCATTGGACAGCGTCTGGCTCACCATACGATGTTTACAACGACATAATGATCGATCCGTCTTATTCACTGACTATTGATCCGGGAGTAAATGTTGTTTTTCATGGCGCCTACCGACTGCAGGTATACGGTATATTGCATGCATCTGGAACCATCTCGGCACCAATCAATTTTAATATTGCTGATACTACTGGATTCAGTACCGACAATTCAACCAATGCCGGTGGCTGGCGTGGCGTCCAGTTCTTTACATATGGAGGCACCGGCACAGATACTTCAGCGCTAAATTATTGCAACATCACGCATGCGAAGCTCTGTGCCCTCGACGCAGTTGTTTGGCGGTTGAATATATTAACAATCATGAGGGCCTTGGTCGTTTCCAACTGTAACTTTTATAACAGCAGTACAACTATTGGTTGCGGTATCGACCTGGCTTATATAGCCCTTACTTCAGGCCAGCGGGCAGAATTAAACAACTGTAATTTTTACAGCAACTTTTCCGATGGCAGCTTACTCCATGGCGATGGAGGGAATATTTATATACACGACTCCAGGTTCTATCAAAATCTTTGTACTATAAATACACTAGGCATAATCTCATCAGACTTTCTGTTCAGCAACAATGAATTATATCACAATACGATTAATGGCCCGTCAGGTGGTGAAGGTATTTTCTCACTTTTTAGTGATGCCAGGTTGATAGCTAATAAGATACATCACAATATTTGTAGGAAAGCTGGTGTGATCTGTGGTAACAGCGGATTTATAGACATTATTAGTAATGTGATCTGCAACAACCAGCATACAGATTTGAAAGGTTGTGGAATAACCGATGGCGCGGGAGCTTTAAATCTCGCCTGGAATTCATCTTCAACTCATTCCAACACTTTTTACAACGTACGTAATAATATTATCGCGAATAATTACTCCCCTTTTGAAGCCGGTGCCATAAAAATATACCAGGCCAATGCAGTAATCACAAACAACCAGATAGTAAACAATGCAAGCCCCAACGGAGCTGCACTATCTTTATTTGATAATCAATCTTCTGTCATTACCATAAAGAACAATGTTTTTTACGGCAATGTTGAAGACACCACGATCGGTACACCAACCCCGGCTATACAGGCGTATTTTACTGGTACAACTTTCAAATATGAATATAACTGGGCACAATACCCCACAAAGTATGAGCTCGATTTATTAGGTACTTATACACTTACAGGGGATACTACTACCAATATTGTGGGCATAAATCCGGGTATGATCTCACCTACTCCGGCAGCCAAGCTGGGTACCGATGCCACCCTTGCCCGCTTTGCTTTATCAGCTACTTCGCCATGCATAGATAAAGGAGATACTACCGGTACTATTATAGAAGCAAAAGACTATGCAGGAAATGCACGTATCTACGGCACAAAAATAGACATAGGTGCGTCTGAATATTCTCCGTTTAATGCGCTGGATCTTACATATACACCTGCCGAAAAACAGGTAGATATATACCCTAACCCGGTTAAAGGCATAGTATATGTAACCACACCCGAAGCTAAAGGCCAGATAAGCATGATTGACCTTTCCGGCAAACTATTACAACTGGTGACTGTGACAAATACATCCAGCATGCTGGATGTACATACCACAGCGCCGGGTATCTACTTTATTGTATGGACGAATGATGGCAGCCCAAAAGAGATACAAAAAGTTGTGGTAGAATAATAACAACATAAAAAGCTTAGGTGCATCGCACTCTTAAGCGTCCATGCCTGCTCACTGGCGCGAGTGTTCCGACAGGATCACTCGTGTCTGCTAGCTCCTCCGGTCTGCGACCGGTATTTACCTTGATACAGCTAAATCAACCTCCCACTGGCCAAAGGTCAAATCTTGTGTAACCCACGCCCACAGCGCAAACTATTTTCCACCATACTACGAAAACTGCACTATCATAAAACTTTCCCCTTGTTATTTCCACCCCTTCATCCGACCTTTGTGTGTCAGCGTGTCCCTTGCTCAGCCACCTACTGTAGTAACTAAGCTACAATATGTCATGTAAGGAACGATTCGGATTAACTAACCACGGATACGGTGATTCAGGACGAGACATTCAGACAAAATTGCGCACCTTGGCAAAAAGTGCGCAAGAATTGGGCAATAACTGCGCAACTTTTGAGCAAGAATTGCGCAAAAAGTGAGCAATAATTCTTGCCATTTTTGCAATAAGTAATTGATTGTCAGGAGCAATGTGAGCAATAATATTTGCAATAAAAAAACAACAATTTTAAGTGCTATCTGCAAAAAAATCAATCCAAAAACCGTGATATGTGCTCTTCCGCCACCGGAAAAAACCGGAAGCGATTCCGCAGTTTTACAAACTTGATAATGCTTGCCAAAACACAAAAAATCTGCGAAATCTATTTAATCCGTTTGATCCGCGATTAAGACAATTAACTTCCACCACCGGAAAAAACCGGAAGT
>JAOQAP010000160.1 GCA_025963465.1 Flavipsychrobacter sp. | reverse complement strand
TAAGGCTCGGTTTCTGGTTCTGGTGCACCACGGCCTGGCCCATAAAGCTGTCCGTTACCGTTTCCATGTTCAGGCTGAAGTCATTCATTACAACAGCCATATCTCCTGTAAATGCATCCAGCACATTATCTACACTCATACCCTGTGTAGACAAGCCTACATTTACAAGTCCTAGCAGACCGGTTTTATCCAGCAATGTTTTTATACCCTTAGGAGACAAGTGAAGGGCCATCAGCATATCCATGTTCTGAGATGGGAGGCGTTCCAGCATTTCTTTATCGGCATTCGTAGCGCCAAGCTCCTTGCCTATTTCTTTCATGTCGTCAGACATGTAGTAGCGCATATCGCCTGTTATCTTGCCTTTCTTAAAGTCGAAACCTGCCGTAAATGCTGCATCTTTCCATAATGCACCGGATAATGACATCCCCATTTTCTGGGCCATATCACCACTATACTGAGACATCAGCTGGTCATAATTCAACCAAAAGGTCATATCATGGCCTTCCGTTTGCAGCTTAGAGAAATGCTTGTTATTGATAACCGAGTTTTCTTTTGCTATGCCAAATGCATTGCCCATTTCTGCCGATACTGTAGCCAGATCTGGTGTATTTACTTCTGTACCCGGGCTATCTGTAACAGCAGCCGGCGCCATGGTATTCATGATGATCAGCAGGTTTTTGTTCCAGCCAATATACATGTCTGTGCCCAGGCTTGCTTCCTTGCGGTCGCCTACCTGTTTTACTACTACCTGCGGAAACACAGACTTCATATAGGCCTCCCACTTAGCTTCATCAGCCAGTGGCACAAGCCCTGTGACCCTGTTGCCTGCGGTAAAGCGGGCATCTGTTTTCACATATACATAGAAGCTGTTCAGCGCATCTATACCTGCATTCTCTATACCCTGCATGGCATCTTTAGTGCTCTTTTCAGGAATGCGTTTCTGCATTTCCTTGAACAGCTTGCTGCCGGTGATCATGTTCCATGCCACCTTTTTGCTCAGCGACCTCAGGTTCACACTGATCACAGCTACCGCATCTTTTGGTATGTAACGTGCATGGTCAGGTATCTTGTTACAAGCGGTCAGAAACGCTATGGCAAGACATACTACTATGGTACTACGCGAAATGCGGTGCATAAGAAAACCGGTTTTAATTCAATTTAAAATGGCAGATCGTCTATTGATTCAGGCGATGGATTGTAATTAGGAGCAGCATTGAAATTGCTGTTGCCTCCATTATTACCACCACCATTATTATTGTAAGACTGTGCCGGCTGGCTGTTGCCACCACCTGACGGTGCACCTGTAGCGCTTTCCATACGCCATGCGTCAAGGTTAGTAATATAATTTACTTTACCATCACGCTCCCACCTGTTACCCTTTATATTAAAGCTTACCTTCACCAGCTCGCCTTCTTTAAAACGATCTATGATCTCGCATTTGTTCTGCACCAGCTGCATTTTAGCAAAATTGGTGTAAATATTGCCATTGATCTCTTCTGCCAGCTCTAGTACAAACTCTCTTTTCTTGAACTTGTCACTAACCTGCTGTGTGTCATACTTTACAAGTAGTTTTCCGGTAACTTCTAAACTCATGTTATTAAAATTTAATTATAAAACAATAGATACAAAGATAGTAAAGTTATTATTTCTCTGTTGGCATAAATACGGGGTATATAAAATAAAAAAAAGTGCCTGTACAGCACTTTTTTTTGAAGTTTTAGGGGGAGGCTAAAGGGGCTCGAACCCTCGACCCTCAGAACCACAATCTGATGCTCTAACCAACTGAGCTACAACCTCCGTGATAATTCGGACGGCAAAGGTAGGATTTTTTCTTTTAAACCCAAACCTAAAAACCGATAGTAAACATATTATTTCCTAGCTTTTATCTACAGAATATACCCCCGGGCCAAGAAATATAAGCCCGAAGAACGCAAACGCCAGCTCTATTGCATGCCCGGAACCTGCGATACCTTCTCCTGCAGCGTAGTGTGATATGGCAGCCACTATCATAACAATTGTCATTAATATACTTACCAGGCGAAACCATAATCCTAATATACAGAACAACCCGCCGATAGCCTCTGTAAGCGCAGCCATAAAGCCCCAGAATACAGGTGCAAAATGAATATTCAGGTTCCCCATAGCATGGCCAAGCTGCTCCCACTTTTCAGGTCCTCCGGTTATTTTAGGCAGGCCATGTATCATCATCATGGCACCAAGGCCGGCACGCATTACTAAAAGACCAAAATTCTTATAATTACCCAGTTGTGAAAAAAGCGCCATACAATACTTTTAATTGAAAATAAAGGTAAAGCAAATCGCTGACAGACCAAGAAGCGGCTTAGCAGCTTGTTAAAAAAATAAACGACCGGCTCCCGTTTTCCATATATATGGTAACTTACAGACCCGACTATAAAGTATGATAAAGAACAGAACCCGGTTATGGATACTTAGTGTATTAGCCACCCTCCTATTGCATGTTCCTGTGTATGCGTCGAAAATACTCATCACCATGGATGCAGATGACCAGGTGAACCATATAAAAGCATATGGCGTTGCCTATGCTACGCTAAAAGCAGGTCTTACAGTAGACTGGCTGCTGAACTACAAGGGTGGCAGCTTTGGGATAGACCACACCGAAGGCCTGGAACGTATGTGTAAACTGAGAGGTGTAAGCTACCAGGTGATCAGTGATGCGCAGTATGGGGGTATTATTAATGAGATAGCACAACCGGACTATAACGGCGATATCATAAAGCTGGAGAAGTGCCCCAAAATAGCAGTGTACACGCCAGGCAATAAAGACCCCTGGGACGATGCAGTAACACTGGCGCTTACATACGCAGAGATCCCGTTTGATAAAGTATATGACGATGAGCTGCTTGCAGATGACTTGGCAAAATATGACTGGCTGCACCTGCACCACGAAGACTTTACAGGACAATACGGAAAATTCTGGGCCCAATACCGCAACATGGAATGGTACCAGAATGACCAGAAAAAAGCTGAGGCTATGGCGGCAAAGCATGGCTTCAATAAAGTATCTCAACTACAGTTGGCAGTAGCTAAAAAGATACGCGACTTTGTAGCGGGGGGTGGCTATATGTTTGCCATGTGTTCTGCTACAGACACTTACGACATAGCACTGGCAGCAGACGGCGCAGATATATGCGATATACCATTTGACGGCGATGCAATGGACCCTGCCGCGCAAAGCAAACTCGACTTTAATAAATGTTTTGCCTTCAAGGATTTCATGATCTCAACTAATCCGTATGAGTATGAGTACTCTAATATAGACAATACAAACCTGAGACATTTGCCGTCACGGGAAATTGATTATTTCACCTTGTTCACTTTTTCTGCAAAGTTTGATCCGGTTCCTAGTATGCTGTGTCAAAACCATACTACTACAGTTAAAGGATTCATGGGTCAGACAACATCCTTTCGTAAAGAAGTGCTGAAGTCGAGTGTGGTGGTAATGGGCGACTTTAAGTTAAGTAATGAGGCACGCTATATACATGGCGAATATGGCAAGGGCACATGGACATTCTACGGCGGTCACGACCCGGAAGACTACGAGCACAAGGTAGGCGACCCGCCCACAGACCTGAGCCTGCACCCTAATTCACCGGGTTATCGCCTGATACTCAATAATGTACTTTTCCCTGCAGCAAAGAAGAAGCCAAGAAAAACGTAACTTTGAGCTATGTCTGCTCCTTCCAAACAACCAATGCTGATACCTGCAATGCTGACCATGAAATGCCCCAGCTGCAGAAAGTCGACCGTATTTGTAAATGAAGGTATTTTTCCTCTTGGCAATATGCTGGAACTGAAAGATGAATGCGAAATATGCGGACAGCGAATGAAATCGGAAAGTAACAATGGCGGTGGCATCAACTATGCCTTGTCAATGGTACTTTTTTTCCTCAACCTGCTGTGGTATTGGCCCATTTTCGGGCTATCGTATAAAGATAACAGTGTATTTTATTACTTGGGGGCCAGCACATTTGTAGTCATCCTGGCGCAACCGTGGCTCATGCGCTTCTCCCGTATGATCTACTTATACCTGTATGTATCGTTTGGTACTTCCCGCAGGGTAACGATAGAAGATTAAACCGTTTTACGAAGATAAAGCGGAGGCTGTAGTACAGTCTCCGCTTTATTGTTTCATGGTGAATGGTGAGTAAATTATGACAATTGCTTGCCGGCATTTGCTTTCACTTTACCTGCAGTTTTTGCTGTATCGTTCAGTATGCTTTCTATGCGCTCACGGGCATCGTCGCTAAGGCCTTCTATTTCATTGCTCACCATATCCCTGAGGTCTGCCAGCTTATCGGTCGCATCACTGCCTATTTTGCCAAATTTCTTTTTTAGTTTCTTGGCATTCTTCTTAGCATTTGCTTCCAGGTCTTCTCTTAATTCCTTTGCAGTATCTGATGTCAGAAATATCACAGCGGCTAAGCCAAGGGCTGCAAACAGGACATATTTTGTAGTACGCATAAAATGTATTTTTAAGGTTATCAGAATTGTTTGTGTAGGAGAGTAAACATAATCGTGCCAACATGTGTGACGAGCAATTTCCACATTTCAGCAGGCAGAAAACTTGACGTTAATTTAACAAACGGAACGGGATAGAAAATCTAATTTTGAAATAAGATCATTGATACTCAAACCCTGAAGTAATGCCATTGACCTATGATTTAGCACCGTTTACCGAATTAGGATTGGTGCAAAATAGTTGGTACAATATTTTTACATAAAAGAAGACAAAATGAGTACTATGCAAAAGAATACAGCGATCGACAACCGCATTTTCACAAATGCCCTGGTAGGTTCCCTTTTATTAATTGTAGCTATCGGGTTTACCATTACCAATTTACCAAGTATTGCCATGTTGCAATTGCCATATACAGCCATTGCGAGCGTACTGGCCATGTCATCTGTATCTTTCCTGTACCAGGCTATAAAGCAGGATAAAAGGCAAATAGCCTAAATCCAAATTTCTGTCGTCTAAAACCTTTCCCGCATTTTGTATGCACCTATGTGTGCATGCATTTAATTCCCTCTCCCGCGGTCATTTTAATGATCTCTTCTACCCCATTTTTTAGAATAATAAGTCCAGTTTTGTTTATACGTACAAAATAAATAACTTTGTCGTATAAAAATGAATGATGGACGCGAAAGTAACTTTAAGCTTCGACGCTGCTATTATAGAGAAGGCAAAAAAGTATGCAGATAGCCAGGGAATAAGTCTAAGCAGGCTTACCGAGGTATTGCTTCGCAAAGCAACATTTGGCGGTTATACCAATATTGAGGATATACCTGTTTCAGATTGGGTAACTATGATTTCCGAAGGTGATAGCACCTACGCAAAACCAAAGAAACGTAAGGCCTTGAAAGACGAATACTTTAATAATAAAAAATGAAGCTATTCCTTGATGCCAATGTGCTGGTCTCTGTACTGACTAAAGAATATCCATCCTTCCTTTATACATCCCGAATACTAAGCCTTGCCGACAATAAGCGTTATCATCTTGTCACCACATCGGTTTGTCTTGCCATTGCATTTTACTTCGCTGAAAAGCAACATGGACATACTCTTGCAAAAAGCAAAGTGCACCTGTTGCTGGAACATATAGATATAGCAGACTGCGGAAAGAAAGAAGCCATGCTTGCAATTGAGAACAAAAAGATACATGATTTTGAGGATGGGCTTCAATACTATGCTGCAATTAATGCGAAATGCAAGTGTATCATCACAAGCGATATTGATGATTTTTATTTTTCAGACATTGAAATTCTTGATCCTGAACGGTTTTTCAGGAAATACATGACAGCCGGGAAAGGATAACAGAGTAAATATTACCATCCTTATGTTACAACCGCTATATTTGGCGGCTGAAATGAGTATCAAACAATTAAGTACATCTGTTATTGTCATTGGCGCCGGCCCGGCGGGTGCAGGAGCATCTTTCTTTTTATCTAAGTATGAGATCCCTCATATAGTTTTAGAAAAGGAATCCTTTCCCCGCGACAAAGTATGCGGTGATGCATGCAGTGGTAAAACAGCATTGGTAATAAACAGGGCAAACCCCGAATGGCTTACCGAAATACTTGATGATTCGAAAACCTTTATGCCATCGTGGGGAATAAAGTTTGTAGCGCCCAACGGTAAAGCATTGGACATACCATTTAGCCCTAAACGCACCAAGGAAACAAAAGCACCGGGCTTTACTGTATCTCGTTTGGTATTGGATAACTTCCTGTTCGGGAAAATGGCATCGCCTTATTGCACAATTTATCAGCATGCAAAAGTAGGCACCATAACATCTGCAGATGGGCAGGTAAAAGTCAACATGACCCATGAAGGGACAGAATATGAAATTACTGCACCTGTAATAATAGGAGCGGATGGCGACAAGAGTATAGTGCGTAAAAAATACCTGAGCGAGAACACCTCACCTAAAACATATGCAGTAGGACTACGTGGCTATTATGAAGGTGTGACCGGCATGCACGATGAGAACTTTATAGAATTGCACTTTTTGCCGGAAATGCTGCCGGGATACCTGTGGGTCTTTCCACTGCCCAATGGTGTAGCCAATGTAGGCGTAGGTATACTATCTGAAACTATACGCGAGAAAAAGATAAACCTTCGCGAGCAAATGCTATATGCCATAAAAAACAATCCGCAGATAGCGCCGCGCTTTGCCAATGCAACACTTACTGATAAGATACAGGGCTGGGGACTACCGCTGGCTATGGAGCGTCAGCCACTATCGGGCGACAACTTTATGCTTGTAGGGGATGCAGGTGCGCTCATAGACCCGTTCAGCGGAGAAGGAATAGGCAATGCGCTATATAGCGGAATGCTGGCAGCAGCAGGAATAAAAGAAGCGAGGGAGCAGAACAATTATTCCGCTGCTTTCTTAAAAACAGCCTACGATGATGTGCTCTATAAGCGACTGGGCGATGAAATGAAAATAAGCGCTACACTGCAGCGGTTGTGCAAGTATCCATGGCTATTTAATTTTGTTGTGAACAAAGCTTATAAAAGTAAATCGCTGCGGGACACTATCAGCTGTATGTTCACAGATATGGACCTCAGAGAGCAGTTAAGCAAACCTTCCTTTTACCTGAAAATACTGTTCAATAAATAATTATTGAGCTTTGTATGGAAATCTGTCCTTGAGCTTTAGCATAGGTTTTTCAATAAACCTGTAAGATGCCCAGCACATGATGTATAAAATAATGAGCTTTTCAGCGTAGGTACCGTAATAATCGTACAGGAACTCCGGCATGCCCGGATGGCGCAGACGGGCACGATCTATATAACCATCCCACACGGGCTGGAGGATATTGTGGTATAGGTAAATGCCATAGCTGATGATACCTATATAATTTAACACCCTGTTCTCGAGTATATATCTGCGCACCCATTCCGACTTATTATGTACAGCAGCTACTATGATCTGCAATGATATGACCCCTTCTACAAAACGATACAAAAACAAGGTATGATCCTGATAGCCAACACGGATAAATTTCCAACGGAAATAAAGGATCAATGCGACCAAAAACAGAGGGAAAAGCCGGCGTTCGAATTTACCATATGAGGTATTAGTGTACCGGGACCAGGCATACATACCCCCCAGTGCAAAGCATACAAAACAGTTATACACAAGTATAGGAAAATCACCTTTGTTGGCGATCTCTATCATATACCATGAAGTACCGAGGCTTACTGCGATAGCCGCTATAAATACATACTTCAGATATTTCCAGTCGATGAAAAGAATAATCCATGGCCACACGAGGTAAAACTGCTCCTCTACCGCCAGCGACCATGTATGCGGTATAAAACCCCAGTTCTGGGTTCGGTAAATAAGTATGTTGGACGTAAAAGTGAGATAATAGCCGGCATGTTCACGTACACCCGCATAATTAATAATGAGCAGGCCTATTATGGTGAGATAGTACACAGGAAAAATGCGCAGTATACGCCTCATAAAAAAAGCCTTGATACTCTGCAACTGCTCCCCTTGTTTTGTTTCCGCTTTTATTTGCAGCAAAATGCCCGTTATCAGGAAACCGCTCAGCACAAAGAACAGATCGACCCCAAATGTGCCATCAGGTATCAATTTTGTTTTGAGGAAATTACCAATACTCATTTTGGTACCAAATGGCATACCCCAATGCCCCAACAGCACAAAAATTATCGCAAAAGCGCGAATCGTATCCAGCCCTTTAATGTGTTTCAATCTATGCTGTTTGCATGTGCCGATAAAGTTATAATTATTTGACCGCTTGCCAATGCCCTATAATAAACAAAAGCTTACAATTACGTGGCAGTGTTTTCACTATCTTTGCGCCACACCAATAATAACATGGCAAAATACAGTAATGCGCGCGCTATGCGCTCTTTAATAAAAGCAAGCTTACAAGCCATAGTTAAAAGCCCTTCAGCAATTATATTTACAATAGCATTCCCCCTCATCTTTATTCTTGTATTCGGTTTCCTGGGGGAAGGCGGCGGTTTTACGATCAAAGTAGCTAATGCCCCAGGAGCAGATACCACCAGCAGGCTATACAGCATATTGCATATGGCGCCTGTATTGAAATGGGTAAGGAAAGACAGCGCCACTACCGTAAAAATGCTGACACAGGGAGATATTGTGGCTACCATTGAGATACACAAGCAACCGGAAGGCTCAAAACCCGAGTATGAGATAATGCTGAATGCGGCATCTACCGAAATAGATAAAGCACAACAGCTGAAAAATATTATTGGCAGCATAGTTGAAAAACAAGACCCTGAAATACAGAAGCGACAGGAAGAAATGGTGCGTGTAAATATGCATATTGCTGCCGTGCGCGACTATAAGACCATCGATTTTATACTTCCCGGGCAGCTTAGTTTTTCGCTGCTGGCATCGGGTGTGTTCGGTACTGCATTTGTCTTCTTTAACTTGCGGCAGACCCTGGTACTGAAACGTTTTTTCGCTACTCCTGTGCGAAAGGAAATAATAGTACTCAGTGAGGGTATCGCCCGTATGTTATTTCAATTAGTAGGTGCTATCATTATTATCTCAGTAGGTTATTTTGCATTTGGGTATACCCTTTATAACGGCTGGGTTACCTTCTTGGAGATGCTTTTCGTATGCTCACTGGCATTGCTCATATTCATGGGGTTTGGGTTCATTATCAGCGGCGTAGCCAAAAGCGAGTCCGCAATTCCACCATTATCCAACCTCATCACGCTACCGCAATTCCTGTTAGCCGGCACCTTTTTTTCGGTGGATGCTTTTCCTAAGTGGCTGCAACCATTCTGTAAGTCGCTGCCACTTACTTACCTGAATGACGCGCTTCGCAAAATAGCTTTTGAAGGTGTAGGCTTGTGGGCGGTAAGAACGGATATACTTGTGCTGCTGGTATGGGGTGTAGTTATCTATGCCATTGCCGGCAAAACATTCAAATGGGAATAACAAACTACAAACTTTAATTCCGTAATGTCTCAACTCATTATATACACAGATGGCGCTGCACGCGGCAATCCAGGACCGGGAGGATACGGGGCCGTATTGCATTGGGGCACTATCATAAAAGAGATATCACAAGGCTATAAGCATACTACCAATAACAGGATGGAGCTAATGGCCGTAATAGCGGCGCTGGACCTGCTGAAACGCGGCGGGCTTGACATTACCATCTACACAGACTCTGCATATATTGTCAATTCGGTAGAGAAAAAATGGGTGTTTGGCTGGGTAAAGAAAGGATTTAAAGGCAAGAAGAATGCTGACCTGTGGAAAGAGTTTTTAGAGCATTATAAAAAAAACAAGATCAAATTTGTATGGGTAAAGGGCCATGCAGACAACAAGTGGAACAACAGGTGCGATCAACTGGCAACCGCCGCCGCTGATGGCGGCAACCTGCTGGAAGACACCGGCTATTTTCTAAACAAAGATGATGAAGGCAGCCTGTACTGATCTGTAGCTACTTACCTTCTCCTCCACTCTCTTTCTCCTTACGTTCCTTTTCCTTCTGGGCATCTTTTTCTGCCTGCTCTTTATCTTTTTGTTCCTGGCGCGCTTTATCTTCCTGTGCCTTCTTTTCTTCACGGGCACGTTTTTCCTGTTCCTTCCTTTCTTTCTGGGCTTGCTTTTCCTGTTCTTTTTTTGCCTTGAACGCTTCCTGCTGATCATGCTCTAACTTTTCACGGGCCTTCTTTTCCTGCTTCTGCTTTTCTTTCAGCTCACGGGCTTCAGCTTCCTTTTTATCCTTGTCGTCCTGCCCTGAATTCTTTTGTTCTTTTTCCAGTTGCTCTTTTGCGTCTTTTTGTTTTTGAGCTTCCTGCTCGCTATCTGCTTTATTCTTAGCGTCCTGTTCTGTCTTTTGTTTCTCTTTCAGCTCACGCTCAGCCTTATCCTTAGCATCCTGCTCCGCTTTCTGCTTTTCTTTCTGCTCGCGCTCAGCCTGCTTTTGCTTAGCCTGCTTTTGCTTAGCCTTCAGCTCCTTCTTACTCAGCTGTGGTTCAGCCGGTGGGGGCGCAGGTGCTTCTGCCGGTGGTACTACCGGCGCTTCAGGCTTCTGTTCCGCACTTTGTTTTTCTTTCAGCTCACGTTCTGCTTTATCCTTCGCGTCCTGTTCAGCCTTTTGTTTTTCTTTCAACTCACGCTCAGCCTTATCCTTAGCATCCTGCTCAGCCTGCTGCTTTTCTTTCAGTGCCTTTTCTTCCTGCTTTTTCTTAGCCTTTAATTCTTTTTTGCTCAATTGCGGAGCAGCAGGTGGCGCTACCGGAGCTTCTGCCGGCGGTGTTGGCGGCGGAGCTGGCGCTTCGACAGGTGGTACTACAGGAGGAACAACCGGCGGTACAGGAGCTTCTGCTTTTTGCTCTGGTTGTTGCACACCTTCTTGTTTCTTCAGCTCTTCATCATGTTTCTTCTTCGCCTTACGCTCTTTCTTGCTCAGTTTGCCTGATGGCGGAGGTGGTGGTGGTACCTCTCCCGGTGGTACCGCAGGTGCGCCTGGCTCCCCGGGCACAGGAGGTACTACAGGTGGCACGACCGGAGGTACGACTCCTGGCGTTTCAGGCGATGCAACAGGATTTTCTTTTTTCTTCGCTTCTTTTTCCTTCTGTTCTTTAGCTTCCTGCTTCTTTTTAGCTTTCAGTTGTTTTTTACTTAGCTTCTCTGTACCCTCAACCGGCACAGGAGGTACAGCCCCGGCAGAGTCAGCAGGCGGCGGCAATGGCTCATCTATTTTATTCTTTTGCGCTTCTTTTTCTTTTTTCAGCCTGGCTTTTCTTTCCTTCTTGGTTTCTTTATGGTCCGGCAATACAGGCTTAGCCGTAGTGTCCATAGAGTTAATGTTCAGCGTGTCCCTGCGCGCATTGTCTGCCAGCACACTATCCGTATATGCTTTACGGGCTATGCTGTCATTCATTTCCTTATTCGCAATACTATCGAGTATGATCTGGTGCGCTATGCTATCCAGCATAGCCTGGTGTGCTATGCTGTCCTGCCTGATCTTGAGAACCTGTCCTTCGAACTTAGCTTTCTTATCCTTTACAGACATGAATTCAGGTATCTCCAGTTCATCATCGCCTTTTTTATGTTTGCGTTTTTTATGCTTTTTCACCTTCACCTCTTCCTTGTCCATGCTGTCCTGTTCTTTCTTTGTCTGGAAGAACGGGAGCAGGTCTACTATTTTACGCTCATGGAAGAACAACGGATTGAAATGGTTACTCGGTATAGTGACACCAACACTTACTATACCTTCCATTATGCCTATGTTCTGCGTAGCAGTCCCTTTGTAGATCTGCAGCTTGTTGTACATGGCATAATCGTACTTGCCTGCTATTTCCACATAAGCATAGCGATAGATGGTAACCCTTATAGCGGCCTCGGCGCCTGCATTCCAGCCACATAACTGAAACTGTTCTGAATTAAACGAGTCTGTAACGAACTTAGTGCCCAGGTGTGGCATCAAAGGTCCGCCACCCAATTTGCCGAGTATATCAACACCTACATTATTTGAATTGGGGCGATAAACCTTGAACCTTCTTACAAAATTGAGCCCTATAAGATTGGCGCCGTCCATTTCATAGTAATATCCTTTTTTAAAGGAGAACGGAAAGCTTTTAACAACATTAGGAACCCCTGCAACTGTTCCGCTCAGGTTAATATCCTGGTCACTAACATGATAGTTTACAGCATCATACGAGAGTTCAAAACCACAGGTTTGTTCATAATTAAAATAACAGCCTAACCGGTAATTGAGCTGGTATGGAAAGATGAGAGTTGCATTAGTATTATTATCTGCTTTTACTTTCAGCAGATCGTATTTGTTATTCAGGCTGCTTTGTTCAATATGTATGGTAGAATTACCAAATTTTGCTTTATTATAACCGCCGCTAAAGTAAAAAGAGAGATGTGATACGCCTTTTTTGTGTGCTATCTGGGCGAAAGAATTTGTAAGTAATGCAAATATTAAAAAAAATGTTACGGGTAGAAACAGCACCTCCTTTTTAAATCGCATACTTTTACAATTACGACAAAAATAATAATTTATTTATTAACAACAGCATAACTATTATTAAGAGATGGAGATGTTTTCTAATGTCTATCCAATTTATACGCTTAGCACAATAAAGACAGGGTCATTATTATATTTTAATTAATGACCATCAACATAGTAGTGAGTATACATCACTCGTACCTTAATGCTACGATAGGGTCAAGTTTCGAGGCCTTGATAGCGGGATAAATACCTGAGATGACGCCGACCAATGCACAAAGCGAAACCCCTACAATAATCCATAACCAGGGTACCACAAAACCCATCTTAAAGAAAATACCTACGGCATTACCCATCAGCATGCCGGCAATAACGCCCGCAACACCACCAAAAAGACTGATCATAACAGATTCCGTGAGGAATTGCCTTTTTATAGTAGACGACCGTGCGCCCAGGGCCTTACTTACCCCTATCTCCCTGGTTCGCTCTGCTACTGATACCAGCATTATATTCATCAACCCAATTACAGAGCCAAGCAGCGTAATGATACCAATAATTACAGCCGCCCATTGTATATACTTGATACTATCCAACACTACATTTACCAGCTCATTATTCTGGGTGACCGCAAAATTATCTGCCGTACCTAATGGTAATTTACGAATCACCCGGAACAGACCTTCCGCTTCCTCCGCTGCAATATCCTTCGATTTTACATCGGGCACTTTTACGTTTATAAAAAATGTATTCCGTCCGCCATATACAGATCGCACCGTATTAAGCGGAATTAAAACAAGGTTGTCAGCATCGCTTATCATGCTGCCGCCTTTTGCCTCCATCACCCCCAGCACCCTGTATTTAATATCACCCACAGAGATCACCTGGTTTATCGCAGCATTTATGTTATTCTTAAACAGTTTTTTTGCGATCCCATTTCCAAGCAGACAAACAAATGGCCCTGACATTACCTCGTTTGCAGAAAAATTTCGCCCTGCCTCTAATTTTGTGTCTGATACCACAAGGTTATTTTCATCAACACCGGTCACGCGCACATTCGGGTTGGTCTTCTCAGAGCGGAAATGTACGGTTGCAGTACCTGTGCCGTTTTCAGATATACTTACTGTGGCAGGAAACCGGTATCGCTCCCTGAACGCTTTTGCTTCATTGTAGGTAATGCTCTTGCCCTCTGTAATGTTGATATTCATTCCACCACCCCTATGTCGTTTCTTTTTTATCACCGCGCTTGTTACCTGGAAGGAGTTTACACCCATACTGCTGAAGTTGGTATACACACTTTCTTTCATTACCTCGATAGAAGTGAGTATACCCACTAATGCTGTAATTCCCAGGCCTATTATAGTAATAGTGAGTACCGAACGCAGCTTGTTGGTACGAATAGCCCGGAACGCGAGCGTGAGATTAAAAAAAAGCTGCATCATAACTTTTGCCGGATGATGGCCACGAATTATAAAACAAATATAACCGCTTATCGGCGTATGAAAACGCAGATGAGACTTAAACGAAAAATAAAATTAATGGAATGGGGGCTTATGGCTGGTTATTTCATTAAAGCAGATATCCTGAAACCATAACTGGTAAAATGTCCTTCAACTGAACTCAGAGAACTGATATCGTTCACATTGTATGCCAGGAAGGGGCCTGCAAGAAAGACATGGCGCTTTGTGGTATAGCTGATACCAACACTTGCGAATGGCTGAAGCAACAATGGATTGAAATTCTCTTTTTTATCATCCCATGTTTTAGTATGATCTCTTCTGTGCTCATAGAAGTATACCCTGTAATCAAACGACATGCCTGCCTGTCCATATAGGTTAATATCATTCTTTGCGCCGGGTGTATGCTTTGTGCTTATATACTGGAACATGATAGGTATGCCTGCATAGACGAGGTGCAGATTGTCATACACCAATCCATATTTAGGTGTATTGACCATAGTAACATTATTGATGTTCCTTAATTCAATACCCGCAGAAATAAATATCTGCCTGTAATCCTTGTTTGTTTTCAGCTTATATGCGATCTGTCCGCTTATAGCACCGCCGGGACCATGGGTTGTTCTTTTGCCAGTAGGTATTTGATAACGGAGGTTCGACGTACCGAAATCGATGTTGAAATATTTGTAAAGATGTTTGCAGCAAGTATTATTGCAGGAAGACCGGTTAACAACTTCTGTAGGACTGCTTACTGATGTATTTTCACGATCTGGATTACCGGTATTGATATTCAAAAACGAATGGTTATCTGATTGCGCATGAACGCCCAATGAGCATACAAGCGCAAAAAAGACAAAAAGAATGCTACTAAAATATATTTCCCTGTTGTTCGAACGTGTCATAATTTACCTGAAACTTGTTCCTATCTCCAATCAATGGCTGCCTTTTTAACCTTCAGCCAAACATTCACCAGTATTCTGAGGTATAATAATACGGCAATCTTTTTAAAGAGATTATACTTTTAATGAACATTATTAATTTTTATATGATAATATCCGATTTCTTAATACAGAGTTAAGCAAAAAACGAAAAGTGAAATTTTCAAATACTTCTCATCTGCAATAATCATATAATAAAATATACATTACGAAGTGTAAAAAAATCTCGAATACAGTATAAAAAATATATTGGGTATTTTTACCTATTTTACTACTGGCGCGCGAAAAGGCTTAAAAAACATCTTCTTATTTAATCTTTGAGTTTAAAAAATACGTACCTTCATAAGGTATTAGTAAACCTATATACCAACATGTCTAAGTCTACAATAAAATTTTTCCTGTCAATTTTATTTTGCTGCGCTTCTCAGTTTTTATATGCGCAGGTTGCCGATTTTGTAGCAAGTGATACATCGGGGTGCGCCCCAAAGATCATTAGCTTTACAAATATGTCGTCGGGAGCTACAAGTTATTCGTGGAACCTGGGAAACGGAAGTCCTTTACAGACGTCTACCGATGTATCGGCAAGCTATACACTTCCGGGTACCTATACGATCACGCTTACTGCATTTAACGGCCCGTCAAGCACTACAAAATCGCTGACGATCCGGGTATATGCGGCACCTACAGTATCGTTTACGTCCAGCGATACGGCGGTATGTCCCGGCACTGCCGTCACGTTCACAAGTACTTCGGTGTCAAATGCATGGGGTGCAATGACCAACAACTGGAATTTTGGTGATGGTGGTTCCAGTTCTTCTTACACACCTACTTACGTTTACACCACCCCCGGATACTATAATGTAACATTATTTGCAACCAATGCACCCGGCTGTACCGGTTCTCTTGCAAAAAACGCATTGATACACGTATTTGATAATTCAATTGTAAACTTTTCTGCTACGCCTACTTCATTTTGTAAGACACCGCAGGTAGTTACTTTCTCTAATACAAGTACAGGCATAGGCCCCTTATCCTATTTATGGCGCTTTGGCGATGGAGGTACCTCTACATTACCAAACCCCACACATAGCTATGGATTTATGGGCAGCTATAATGTGCGGTTGACAGTAAAGAACGCCAAAGGATGTTATGACAGTGTTGAAATACCAAATTATGTAAATGCAGGTAGTCTTACTGCCGCGTTTACCAGTACCACCACAATATGCGCGAAGGATGTTGTCACCTTTAATAACACCAGCAGCACTCATCTTACCAGCCAGTGGTATTTCGGAGATGGAAACTCATCAACCGATGAAATGCCGGTATATGCGTATAGCGGACCGGGAACTTACACTGTAAAACTTATCGTTTTTGACGGTGCGTGTTATGATTCTGTTACCCACAATATAAATGTACTGCCACTACCTCTTGGCTCATTTACCAGCAGCCCGCTTCGTCCTTGCTTCCCCCCGACCGGAGGGTCTACAAGTGTTATTTACACAGCCTCAGTTTCGGGTGGTACGAGTGTAAACTGGCTGTTTGGTGATGGTACAACCGGTAGCGGGCCAACAATAACAAAGGTCTACCCTTACTCGCTTATCGACTATGTAGATATGAATATCACCAACGCTGCCGGTTGTAAAAATACAATTGAAAGGATCGATTCAGTATTCAATCTTTACCTCAATCCCCAGGCCGATGCAACCAGCGGATGTTCACCGGTCATCTCCAATTTTTCGGTCACCGCATATTCCGTAATTAAAAATAACATGACCGGCGCGGTTGATATCATTGCCTACCCATATCCAATAAGTTCTTATGACTGGGATTTTGCAGATGGAACACCTCATGGCTCTGGCCTGACACCAACTCATACATTCACAGCTCCCGGAGTATACAATGTAGTTTGTAAAGTGGTTACGAGTAACGGGTGTACACAGAACAATGTTGTAGCAATTGCTGTCGGCAAAAAACCAACTGCTACTTTTACAGTAAGCCCAAGTCATATGTGTGCCGGCAGAACTGTAACTGTAACAGCTTCTTCTACGGACCCCATTGATAAATATCAATGGATCTTTGGCGACGGAGTATCGGACATGGGTCCTACGCTCATCAAAGACTCCCATACCTATTCTGTACCGGCTATATTTGACATAGGCCTGGTAGTAGAACAGTATGGCTGCCCCGGCATAACAATATACAAGAAGGACACGGTCGACTCTCCCAGTGCAACCATCTATTATACCTACGATTGTATACCCAACAATTCGGTTACATTCAAGGATACCTCCTATGGCGACGACCAGCATCTATGGCAATTCGGCGATGGGGCCACATCCACTGTCAGAAATTTAGGGCATGCATATCCGGCACTTTCATCTTACATAGTTACACTTAGCACCTACAATATAAGGAGTGGATGCAGGGATACTGCAAAAACATTCATCGATCTACGACCGCCGACGATAACTTTTAAGGCCTTATCAACAAGTTTATGCCGAGACCGGCTAGATACACTAAGACCGCTTGTATTCGGGTCAAACACGCCCGTAACCAGGTACGACTGGTATACGGACTGGGTGCTTACTGGTTTTACCTTCGGCCCCAGCGATTTTTTAACATCGTTTAAAACACTGGGGCTGCATACCCTTGCTCTTGTGGTAACAGATACCCGGGGATGTTATGACACACTTACAAAGCCGAATTATATATTAACTGCCAAGCCAACGGATAATTTCAGTTTTACGCCCACTACGCTTTGCGGGCCGGCCGCAGTGAACTTTACCGATGCCAGCACCGATGTGACAGGGACTGTGCTTACAAATTATTCGTGGACCTTTGGTGATGGAGCCGTAAATACAAATGGCGGGCCTACACCAGTGCATATGTATACTGCCGCAGGCGTATACAGCGTAAAGGAAATAGTGACCGACAACCTGGGTTGTAAGGACACGCTGACCCATCCTACTAAAATAAATGTTTTCAGGCCGGTACCTGCATTTGTTGCCAGCAATACCAGTATCTGCAGAAACCGCAGTGTGCATTTTAACAACACCTCAACCTTATGCAACAACTACCTGTGGCTTTTTGGTGATGGATCCACCAGCACACTTGCCACACCAGATCACATATATACCACATCAGGAACATTTACTGTAAAACTTGTAGGATTTGATCTGCATGGCTGTATAGACACCATGACAAAGACCAACTACATTAATGTAAATCCGAGCCCTACGTCATCGTTCACAATGAGCGATACATTTGCCGTTTGCCCGCCGCTTAATGTAAAGTTCACAAACACCAGTACGGGTGCAACATCTTATTCATGGGCGTTTGGCGATGGTACTTTTTCTGTTGCTACTAGTCCGTCAGCACCATATGTGGCATCGGGATTGTATATAGTGCGTCTTGTTGCCAAAAATGGATTTGCATGTACCGACACATCTTACGGCCGTGTCAGCATATTCGGGTATAAAGGAGCATTCACTTATAAACCACTTACCGGCTGCTCGCCAATGAGTGTCAGATTTAAGTCTATACTAACTACAACGGCATATACTACCTGGGATTTTAATGACGGCGTTATTTCCGGCCCTAGCCTAGCTGATACTGCAATCCACGTTTATACTACTCCCGGGTATTATATTCCGAAACTGATCCTGACCGATACAGCTAATCATTGTTCCAGCTTCAGTGTGGGTGCCGATACTATCAGGGTAGATACGCTCATACCGGATTTCTCTATTAATCCAACCCCTGCATGTAAAAGCGCCAATGTTGTGTTTCATGATATGTCTACGACAACGTTCTCGCCACCATCGTCATGGGCATGGACGTTTGGTGATGGCGGCACAAGCACAGCAGGAACGAACATACATGTATTCACTACCTCCGGTACCTACTCCGTAACATTAACAGCTACAAATGGTTACGGTTGCTCCGGTACTGTGACAAAAAACATACTGGTCAATCCTGCCCCATCGCCTATTACCGGCAATACTACTATTTGTGTTGGCAATACTTCCAATTTAACAGACCTTTCTCCCGGCGGTACTTGGAGCAGCAGCAGCACTACGGTAGCTATAGGCAGTTCATCCGGAATTGTAACAGGTGTATTTGCGGGTACAGCCACAATAGCGTACACTGCTACAACAGGATGTACTGCATCAGTAATAATGAAGGTAAATCCAAATCCTGCAATTATTGCCGGTGCGACAGGTATCTGTTTTGGCCAGACATCAACACTTAGTGATGCCACACCGGGCGGTGTATGGAGCAGCAGCAATACTGCTGTTGCTACTATTGGCACCTCAGGTACTGTCTCTACTGTTTCTTTAGGTACGGCAACGGTAACTTATTTACTGCCGACCACGGGCTGTATAAATACGGCAACGGTTACGGTAGCTACCGCACCTAAAGTCATAACTGGTAATAAGTTTGTCTGTTTTAGTGGAACATCCGGATTAAGCGATACCGTTTCCGGCGGTGTATGGACATCAACCAATACGGCGATAGCCACCATCGATCCGACATCCGGCATCGTAAATGGAATTGCATTAGGCACAGCAATTATCTCTTATTCGCTTGGCACAGGTTGCACGGTCAGTACCACCGTGACGGTCATAACCACACCTGCCCCTATAACAGGCTTAAACAATGTATGTGCGGGGCTGAGCATCTCATTAAGCGATCCTACCCCAAGCGGCAAATGGACCAGCAGCAATACGTTTATTGCCACAGCCGGTTCCTTGTCGGGAGTTGTTACCGGGGTAAGTGGAGGAACGGCCACGATCTACTACACATTAAATACCGGATGTAGTTCTTCGGCAGTGATCTCGGTAAATCCAACATCGCCGATCACAGGTATGCTCAACATTTGTAACGGCAACAATACTATTCTTGGTAACCTGATAACAGGTGGCACCTGGACAAGTAGCACATCTTCCGTTGCTACTATTGGGGGTTCATCTGGCTTTGTCACCTCTAAATCAGTAGGTACAACCATAATAAAATATACGGCACCTACAGGCTGTTCCATAAGTACACCGCTGAATGTTATCTCTGTTCCTGCAGATATTATTGGGGCTGTAGGCGGTGTCTGCTCCGGCAAAACAATTATGCTCAGCGACCCTACTCCTGCCGGTACATGGACGAGTGACAATACAACTATCGCCACAATAGATCCTGTAACAGGATTAGTAAAAGGCTTTTTGTCTGGCACTACGCTTGTTTACTATTCTATAGGCACCGGTTGCATACAAAAGACCACAGTAACCGTACATCCTAATATACCAATAACAGGTCCGAAAAATGTATGCTCCGGGCAAACAATTACGCTGGAAGACACAGCGCTGGGTGGTACGTGGACAAGCTCGAATACTTCTGTAGCCACTATAGGATCCGGAACCGGCATAGCCACAGGGCTCACGCCGGGAACGACCACTATTAACTACATATTGTCTACCGGCTGCATTCAGTTATACACTGTTACAACACTGGCATTACCTGCTGTAATAACCGGAACCACGAATGTATGTGCCGGCCTTACAACAAAATTGTCAGATGCTACTACAGGCGGTACATGGACCAGCAGCAATCCTACTACAGCCACAATAAATCTGACATCGGGACTTGTGAACGCAAGTATTGCGGGCTCAACAACCATTACATACACTGCGGGGGGCTGCTACAGAACCACAACTGTAACCGTGAATCCATTACCGGCACCTATTACCGGAAGCACGATAGGCTGCTATGGCAGTACTACTATGCTTAGCGACGCAACTATCGGTGGTACCTGGAGCAGCAGCAATACTAAGATCGGAACAATAGATCCTGTTTCAGGTATGCTTACAGGGGTGCTTATAGGTACCACAACGATCACTTACAAGTTGTCAACCGGCTGCATTGCAACACGCACCCAATTGCTCAACCCGCCGCCTGCTGCAATTATCGGCACTCCGTTTGCATGCGAAGGCCTTACAACAGCACTCAGCGACTTCACCTCTGCCGGTACATGGAACAGTGGAAATACAACCGTGGCTACCGTAGGCAGCACCGGGTTGGTAACAGGCCTTATTGCCGGAACGTCAACAATCACATATACAGTTGCCGGCTGTGGCGCTTATAAGACGGTAACCATAAATCCACTGCCGCCGGCCATTTCAGGACCTGATGCGGTTTGCGTCAATGCTGCTATTACCCTTACTGATATAGGTAGCGGCACATGGGTCAGCAGCACCCCATCTGTTGCGGTAATAGGGATTTCTTCCGGCACAATGACAGGTGTATCAGCCGGCGTGGATACCATTACCTATACGCTTGCTACGGGCTGCATCACCACAACTACAATAACTGTAAACCCGCTGCCTGCACCTATAACCGGCCTGCCATATATGTGCACTACCCTCACCACGCAGTTATCTGATGCTACAGGCACGGGTGCATGGAGCAGCGACAACACTACAATAGCAGATGTAGATGCATCAGGTCTTGTAACAGGTTATAAAACCGGATTTGCCAATATAAGCTATACCATACCTACAGGTTGCGTTACTGCGACATCTGTACAGGTATTCCCATTCCCTAAGATCATAAACGGGCCATCTAATATCTGCCATCTTACACCTGTTACATTTACAGACACTATACCCGGTGGTATATGGAGCAGCGACAATACGAGCATCGCTGTTGTAGGATCTGTATCAGGAACGGTTACCGGTGTGAACCTTGGGACAACAACTATTACCTACACTATCGCATCCAGTTGTTCGGTATCGCATAATGTATCTGTTATGCCATTGCCGGTCTCCTTCAATATAACAGGTGGTGGCAATTATTGTTCTGCCGACACTGGTGTTCACATAGGCCTCACCGGTTCTGTCGTAGGCACAAACTACTTCCTGTATAAGGGCACATCAATAGCTACAGGGCCATTGGCGGGCACCGGTAATGTGCTGGATTTTGGCCTGCAGAAAGCACCGGGTGTATACACAGTTGTGGCCACCATTGCGGCTACCGGGTGTTCTACAAATATGCCGGGAAGTGCAACGGTATCAGTGACCACATCAGTAATTCCTTCTATTACCTTATACGCGAAAGACACGATCTGCAATGGCGCAACAACGTCACTTACATCAAGCATTACCAATGGTGGTCTTACACCTGCATATTCATGGTTCATAAACGGCACCAAGGTCACAACAGCAACTTCATACTCCTATATACCTGCAGATAAGGATATAGTAACGGTAAGATTGTTCAGCAGTGCTGCATGCGCAGAACCTGATACAGCAAGTGCTACACATATAATGACCGTGTTAGCACCTCAGGTACCGTCAGCCGTGCTCTCTACTTTCCCGGGCGATACTATTTGCTCCGGTGAAAAAATGACATTCACAGCTATACCAACATTTGGTGGCAGCTCGCCAACTTACACATGGAATGTAAATACAGTAAACATTACTACTGGTCCAACATTTACTTACTTACCTACAACAGGCGATATAGTATATGCTGAAATAAAAAGCAATTACATATGCAGGGTTGTTGATAGTGCGCCGAGCAATAGTGTTGCTGTAACAGTGCAGGAACCGGTAGTACCATCAGCAGAGATCACCGCAACACCCGGTGCGAACCTGGCACATAATGCTTATGACACATTAGTAGTTACACCGGTAAATGCAGGCAGCAATCCGGCTTACCAATGGTTTATAAACGGGTACCCTGTAGCAGGCGCTACGACCAACACATTCATCAGCAATAACTTCAATACAGGCAAACCGGATTCTGTAACCTGCGTGGTAACAAGCAGTGGAGCATGTAAGATCACGACTCATGCATGGATCTACATTACGGTGAACTTCTTGGGTGTGAAAAACTTAACAGTGGATGGCGATCTTAGTATCGTACCTAATCCTAACAAAGGCGAGTTCGTTCTGAAAGGATCATTAGGAACCGTAAATGACGAGGACGTATCTATTGAAATTACTGACTTGCTCGGCCAGGTAGTTTATAAGCAAAAGATAACGGCAAAGAATGGAGATATCAATGAGCACATATCATTGGGCAGCACACTTGCTAATAGCATGTACCTGCTGAATGTTCGCTCCGGAGCTCAGACCAAAGTCTTCCACATTGTAGTGGAGCGATAATTTTAAAATATGTTAAAATATTAAAGGGACGGTATTAATACCGTCCCTTTTTGTGCTTATAAGGCACCGGTGAGGTTTATACAATCAGGAAAATCTTTAACTATAGGCTTCTGCGACCTGCTTTAACTACATTAATCTGTAACTTTGCGCCTCATTCATGCAACGTCCATATACCATAGCATTGGTGGGAAACCCCAATAGTGGGAAAAGCTCTCTTTTTAACGCACTTACCGGCCTTAATCAAAAGGTTGGGAATTTTCCGGGAGTGACCGTAGATAAGAAGACCGGCATTTCAAAAATATCGGACACATTAACCGCTCACATTATAGATCTTCCCGGCACCTATAGTCTGTACCCGAAAAGTGCAGATGAACAGGTAACCTATGAAGTGCTGCTGAACCAGAAGAATGTTGACAAACCGGGGCTTATATTGGTGATTGCAGACGCCTCTAACCTGAAGCGTAACCTCCTGTTCTGCTCCCAGATAATGGACCTGAAGATACCAGTGGTAATAGCCCTTACCATGATGGACATTGCGAAGCAGAAAGGCATTACCATCGACATGGACGGCCTGCAGCGAGTGATGGGGGTACCTGTAGTAGCAGTAAACCCAAGACGTAACAAAGGCATTACGGCGCTCAAAAAAGCGATCAGTGATGCTCACCGCAATGAACAGGAAAAACTGCCTGACTTTATAGATGTTACTACCATTACAGGAACATGGCTACAGGAAATAAAGCCACTGTGTGAGCTGGACAGTAACTACGGGGCGCTGCACGTAGCTTGTAATTATACAGAGCTCAGGTATATAAACGCCGCGCAACGCATACAGATAGCAGCACTGCTCGGCGAGAATAAATTTCACAAATCGAAAGTACAGGCGGAAGAGATATTGCAGCGGTATAGGAAAATAGATACCCTGATGCAAGAGTGTGTGACCCTGGAAAGCCCTGAACAAAAACTGGTCATCAGCGATAAAATAGATAAAGTATTGCTGCACCCGGTATGGGGCAATATCATTTTACTCGTAGTGCTGTTCATCTTATTCCAGAGTATTTTCCTGCTGGCCAGTTATCCTATGGCCTGGGTGGAAGAGGGTTTTGCATTTGTTGGTAACTGGCTGGGAAACATAATGCCAACCGGGCTTTTCAAAGACCTGCTTATCAATGGAGTGCTTGCGGGCATTAGTGGAATAGCTGTTTTTGTACCTCAGATCATGATACTGTTCGGTCTTATCACCATACTGGAAGACAGCGGGTATATGGCACGTATTAGTTTTCTCACCGACCGTATCATGCGCACAGCGGGGCTTAACGGCCGTTCTGTAATGCCGCTCATCAGTGGTATGGCGTGTGCAGTCCCTGCTATTATGGCGGCACGTACCATACAGAATAAAAAGGAACGCCTCATCACCATAATGATAACGCCGCTGATGAGCTGCTCTGCAAGACTGCCGGTATACACGATGCTGATAGCACTGGTGATACCTGACAAGCGCCTGTTTGGCTTTATGAACCTGCAGGGCCTCGTACTTATGGGCCTTTACCTGCTGGGCTTCTTTATGGCGCTGCTGGTAGCCAGGATCATGAATTACATCATTAAAAGC
Organism: Flavipsychrobacter sp.; assembly: GCA_025963465.1. GTDB lineage: Bacteria > Bacteroidota > Bacteroidia > Chitinophagales > Chitinophagaceae > Nemorincola. The sequence continues at coordinate 3,383 of JAOQAP010000160.1, read as the reverse complement.
AAGGAGCGTACTTTCTTTCTTATGGAGCTGCCGGTTTACCGTGCGCCACGCTGGAAGAATGTAGGCATCACCATGATCGAGAAGGGTAAGATATTCATCAGGGATGTGGGTAAGGTGATTATTGTACTGTCACTTATATTGTGGGCGCTTGCCGCTTTCGGGCCTCCGGCGGCTATGCGCAATATAGAAGAAAAGTATAGCATACTGGCCCGGCAACACCCGGAACAACGTGCGGAAATAGAACATGCTCATGCTACGGAAAAACTGGAACATTCTTTTGCAGGCATCATGGGGCATGCAATAGAGCCTGCTATACGTCCGCTGGGTTATGACTGGAAAATAGGCATAGCATTGATCACATCTTTTGCGGCACGCGAGGTATTTGTAGGTACTATGGCCACCCTATATAGTGTAGGCGATACAGATGCCGGGAAAGCTACCCTTCATGAGAAAATGCGCGATGCAAAACGTGATGACGGCACACCTGTGTATACATTTGCAGCCGGCCTATCGCTGCTGGTATTTTATGTATTTGCTATGCAGTGCATGAGCACACTGGCAATAGTAAAACGGGAGACCCGCAGCTGGAAATATCCTGCGATACAGTTCGTATATATGGCGGTCATTGCTTACCTGGGTGCCCTGCTGGTATACCAGTTATTTAGCTAATACATTTTTCGTAGCTTCTTCCCTGCACCTATAAAGGCTGCTATCTTTAGATATCTCGTTTATATGCTCTAATGCGTCGCTTTCCCTTGGATATTTTTTTTCTACCTGTTCAAACACACAATCACAATAGGTTTTTGCTACTTCAGGAGAGCTGGCCCATTTTTTTGCATCGTCCATACAAGCCTCTTTAAAGGCTGCTATATCCTCAGAGTCCCAGGTATGCTTACAGGAAGTAAAACACAAAACAAGCAGCAGGAATAATATGCCTTTTTTCATCGCGGGAGATTAAAGTGACTGATCAGTTACAGGCTGTAAAATAAGAATTTTACAGCAATTTTCAGCCTTTCAGTACGTACAGATCTGGCAGATTTCGGCCAAAACCATCATAATCAAGACCATAGCCAACTACGAATTTATTCTCAATTTCGAATGCAGTATAATCAGCTTTTACATCATGCTGCAATGCTTCCGGCTTGGCAAGAAATGTAGCGATCCTGATAGAGGCAGGCTGCCTGTGCTTCAACTCGGGGAGGAATGAATGGATGGTCTTGCCCGTATCTATAATGTCCTCAACAATAATGATATGCCGGCCATGCAGGTCTTCCTCCATGCCTATAGCAGTTACTACATGGCCCGTAGAAGAAGTGCCTTTGTAAGAAGCGAGCTTGATAAAAGATATTTCTGCATCTATAGTTAGCCCCCTGAACAGATCAGCTGCAAAAATGAAGGAGCCGTTTAGTATGCCCAGCATCAGGGGACGTTTACCGGCGTAGTCAATATTTATCTGTGCAGCGATCGCAGCAACACGTTGGCATATCTCTTCCTTTGAGATAAACGGAACGAACGTCTTATCTAGTACCTGTATATCTGCCATTATTGTACCTGTATGGTCTTACCAACTTTGATACCGCCGGCGTCGATATTGTTCCACTTATATAGCTGGTCAACAGTTACGTTATTCTTCTTTGCGATCGAAAAAGCTGTTTCGCCTTTCTTTATCGTGTAATACTTTGCACCACCCGATGCCGATTGTTTTACCGGTTCAGCTACTTGCTCCTTCTTATTTTGTGTAGTTGTCTTTGCTTTTTCAGTAGCCAGCTTGCTGTCATCTGCATACACCACCTTATCCAGGTCAGCCTTTAGACTCGACAGGTCTTCTTCACCGGCCGCATCTTTCTTTGTTGCTTTTACCGGCTTAGCCACTTTATGTACAGGCACGGCTACAGGCTTTGCTAGTGCTTCAGCAACAACAGCTTTTGTTTCTTCCGGTTGCGCTTCTGTTACAGGCACAGTAACATCAGTGGCTGCAGGCTGGTTTATAGCAATATAATCACCGGCTGGTTCTGCGTCTGCGCCGTTTACAGATAAGATAGCATTTTCTTTATGGGCTTTCACCGGCGCAGCCATCGCTTCAGGCTTTTTTGTGGCCTGTTTTTGCAATTGCAATACAGTACCTACAGCCGGCTCTTCGTTAGGGTATAACATATTGAGCGCCGCAAGCCTTTTCAACTGTATCCCTTCGTTTTGCGATATCAGCAGCATGTTCTCACCAAATACTACTTCATGTGTAGCATGCGTACCTGTTGTCATTTTCTTCTCCAGGTACAGGTACATATCGTATGGCAAGGGTGCATCTTTCAGGTCATTCATTTCCAGCAGGCGCGGATAGCGTACATTATACTTTACCGCATAGCCCAGCAACATCTCTCCCTTATGAGCATAGAACGCTCTCATGCCGTTCACCTTCACCAGTTTGCTGGTGTCTTCAGCGCTGCTGTCATTGATCACCACATCCTGCATCGTGTCCAGGGCTGTCAGCTTTATTGTATCGGTCATTACAGGCTCTGCCATCAGCGGCTGCGTAGCTACCGTTTTGTTTGCCTCTATTACAAGAGCGGTATCACGGACTGGCTTATCCATAGGAGATTGCGGCTCATAACCCAGTGACAGGTTACTGTCCATAGCAGCGTATGTGTATTGCTGCAGTTCAAAGTCTTCGATTATTTTTATCAGCCTTTGCGCATACTGCGGGTTGGTCGCATAGCCACACCTTTTCAGGCAAACTGCCCATGCAGCATAGTCGGTAGTAGAAATTTTGAAGAGCGGTGCATAGCGCTGGTTCGTTTTCAGGTGCATGGAGTGGTCATGATAAGATTCAGCGGCACACGTATACTTTTTAAAACACTCGTTTGGTGCATCGTCAGTATGGGTAAATGTTGGCCCGTCCCACCTGCTGTTGCATTTTATACCAAAGTGGTTGTTAGCCTCCGTCATCAGCTCGCTTCCTCCGGCTTCTGTTTCAAGTATGCCCTGCCCAAGCGTGATACATGCAGGTATGCCCGATATCTTTTGCTCAGCAAGCGCCAGCTGGTGATATTGGTCAACGTATTTTTTTACACGGTCGGTATAACTATCCTGCGCGCCAACATTTGCTGCTACGAACAGCATGATTGTAATACAGAGTAGTATATATTTTCTCATGCAAGCCTGTTTTAATAATAAAAAGAGTGGTGATTGCAGCAAAAATACCGCAAATAACTGTTAAGGCTGTGTAAAAGCAGGGGATTTTACTAACAGGGCACTGTTAATTAATTACATTTTTAATTTTCTGATCACCATCAGGCCATCTCTCAATGGCAGCAAAAAGTGCTGCACCCTGTTGTCATTCTTTATTTTTTCATTGAAGCTGTGAATGGCCTTTGCATTTTTACTTT
>JAOQAP010000259.1 GCA_025963465.1 Flavipsychrobacter sp. | reverse complement strand
CCACACGGCTTTCTCTACTTCTTCTTCTATACTGGATGTTACCGCTGAGTTGCCGATATTAGTATTGATCTTAACCAGGAAGTTACGGCCAATGATCATTGGCTCACTTTCAGGGTGATTAATGTTGTTTGGTATTATCGCACGGCCTTTAGCCACTTCATCTCTTACAAACTCGGGAGTGATATATTTAGGCTGTATGTCAGCGCCAAAGCTCTCACCTTCATGCTGATGCCATAACTCACTATTGTTCATCAGCTCATCTATACGCAGGTTCTCACGTATAGCTATGTATTCCATTTCGGCAGTAATAATGCCTTTGCGGGCGTAATGCATCTGCGATACGTTCTGGCCGGGTTTCGCTTTGAGCGGCATGCGGATGTGTTCAAAACGCAACTCGTCCAGTTTTTTATCGTCCATACGTTCCTTGCTGTACCCCGCAGAGAATTCATCCAGCTGGTCTACATCATTTCTGCCTTTTATCCATTCTTCACGCAGGCGTGGCAGACCCTTGGTTATATCTATAGTAACGTTAGGGTCGGTATAAGCACCGCTGGTATCATAGATAGTTACAGGCGGATTCGGTATGATCTCTTCCAGTCCGAAGGTCTTTGTTTTGGTAGGGCTAACAGCAACCTCGCGCATAGCTACCTTTATATCGTGTATCTTTCCCTGTACAAATATCTTCTTTGAGCTCGGATAGAACTCCGAATGAATGGTGCTCTGATTTGGCGCTGTGTCTTTTTTCATGCTTCTATATTTTTGAGATTTTTTTTGAATCGAATGATTCCTTTAACCAATTACCTTATTAACCTTTTAACTTATCAACCTATCACCTGATTAGCCTCCCTGCGTTGCTTTTATCAGGGTTATTTTATCATTTTCTGAGAGTACATAGGTTTCCCAATCGGCTTTAGGCACAACCGCATTATTTACGGCTATGGCTATGCCCTTTACCGATGGCATGTTAAGCACATCTATTGCATCCTGTACATTGGCTTGTGTGGGTAATTCCTGTTGCTTATTGTTGACGTATATATTCATACTGTCCGGATTAAAATAATACAATAAACTTTTAGGAAAGATAATGGTGCTATCTTTTTACTTCTTCCCTTCGCAGGCATTATCCTGTGCAGGTACAAAGGGTATGATCTCAGCCTGAATTTATCGGCACCCCTAAAGTCTCAACAAATTTAAGGGGATTATCTGATATTGAAGGATAAAAATATACAAAGGGCACTATAAGGCCCTTATATATGCAGGACTTCTAAATAGCTATTGTTTCCATTTACTTATTTCATTCACAATAGCGCCTGTTATTGCAGGGTCGTCCTTTATATACCAGTTCAGCGTTTGCTGTGTGGTGGTATTGTCTTTAGAGAAGTGGAAGAATACTACTGATTTCACCAAAGGGTATTGTTTCGGCAGACTTTGCAGCGCATCAGCATACCATTTCACCCGGTTACCACGTACAGCCAAGGAGCCAAACTCTGTTATCATTATCGGTTTTTTATACTGCACAAGACTATCGTAGCACTTGCCAAATATCTCTTTGAATGTCCACCATTTGCTCCATGCTGCTACATTGCCGTAGTTGAGTACTCCTACACCTATATAGTCTACATAAGCATCTCCTGGATAGAACTCTTTGAACTCATAGGCAGGGTGGGGGCTCCATATCCATATTACGTTCTTAGCGCCTTGCTTTTGGAACACATCATGTACATGCTGCCATGCTGCCACATAAGCCTCAGGTGCATTGTTCTGTGGGCCCCAAGGATAACGGTAGCCATCGTTCATTTCATGTCCAAACCTGAGGAAAAACGGCTTTCCCACTTTCCTGGCGCTGGTGGCCCATTGTTTCAGGTATGGGTCGTACAAGCCGGCAGCGACATCTTTCATGCCATCTTTGTTCCGGTCTTCCTTGCCTGCTACTGGGTATTCCTCCGCATTAAAGTCGCTGAGCCATGGCTCCCATGTTATTACAGGTATAGAGCCAAGTTGTATAATGTTGTTCACATGGTCAGCCGGAAATTTCTCTTCTGTTTTACCACCCCATGCAGCATATATATGTATGAGCGGAAAAGTGGTCTTCAGTGAATCTTCCAGGCTTACGATACTTTCATAGCCGTCACGTGCTTCGTTATCAAATGCACCAAGCAGTATACGTTTGGGGTGTTCCAGCAGCTTCTTATTTTCAGCATACGGTTTTAGCCACAGCAGTTTTGTTTCCCGCTTTTCTTCCCTGTTCTCTACTATCAGTTTCTGCTCTATGTTCTTTACCACATCACCGGTATAAGAGATGGCATTTTCTATAGGGCCTTTAGTTGATCTGCCTGCATGAGCAAGGCCATAAACGATCAGGGAAGAGATCGTTATTGCCGTTAGGGTAGACAATATTCTGAAGGAAATATGCTTCATGCGTTCACAATATTAACAAATCCATCAAATTAAGATGTTATTAATTGGTGAATGGCTTATTTGAAGGGGCGTATAAGATCGTAGTTAGTTCAGATTTACTTTATCCCAGGGGTCTTCCGCCTTCATTCCTCGTGCTTCCAATGCTGCAAAAATTCCACCCACTGCCATTACAAATGCCAGAAATGCAAATCCCATCATGCCCCATGTTCTTTCCGCAGAAGGCGACAACAGGCTTTCCGGCATATAGTATTTGCGATAAACAAATACCCCCGCCACAGCACAAATGAATAGTACAAAATGAACGATCATAGGCCTGATGAATGGTGTAACGTATCCTATCGCAGCTTTCTTGGCAGTAGGTATATAAGGTATCTGTGCATTTACAAGCGCCAGCAGGAAACCCATTAGGAAGACAGGCCAGCAGGCAAACTTCAGCACCATACCATGCCAATGCAATCCCTGTTCTGTCTCTGTATCGCACTGCCAGCGCTGCATATACAGGTAGATCAATACTGCACACAGTACTACCGGCATACCATAAATGATAAAGTCGGCAAAGTTCATGCGGGCGGGTAGTATACCCGTAAAGAAATACAGGAACGGGATAATAGTAAATATCAACTGTGTAAGCCCAACAAGATAATAGGTACCTATGGTAAAATAAGAAAGCTTTTGCCAGAAGGAGAGCTTAAAGAACAGCTTTGGCAGCTCCACGAACAGCATCTCAAATACCCCCCTCGACCATTTGAGTTGTTGCTTGCAAAACGAACCGAGATCTTCAGGCACCAACCCACGGCTAATAACCACAGGATTGTATACTGATGTCCAGCCTGCACCATGTATCCTTATCGCCGTTATCAGGTCTTCTGCAAGGCCAATACCATGCCCGCCAATACTTTCCAGGGCTTTTCTGCGGAACGTACAATTAGCGCCGATAGCCACACTGCAGCCATATCCAAATAACGACATCTGGGTAGGTCCATAGAAATTATAGGTTTGCTCAGCAGCACCCTGTGCTGTAAATGAGCGGTACTGATTATAATAGGCCTGCGATACCTGCACAAAACCCACTTTAGTATCATGAAAATAGCCCAGCGTATGATCGAGGAATTCAGGGAACGGGATATGGTCCGGGTCTAAGACCAGTATGAAATCTTCTTTAGTGAGTTCTAGTGCACGGTTTATCTTACCCGCTTTTGCTCCGGGCAGGCCTACGAGTTCCAGCCATACTGCACCATATCGTTCTGCTACTTCCCTGAAAGCAGGATCTTGCGTATCATCGAGCAGGTAGGTAGTATGCGGGTAGGTAATGCGGCTGCAGGCTTCCAGTGTTTTCTCAAACATGCCCAGCGGCTCCCCGGGAGAGCTTGTGGTAAAAATAGCAACACTCAAACCTTCCGGCGCATTGATATGTTGTGCATTAGAGATGCCCAGGTAGTTGATCCAGATAAGTATGAGCCGGAAAATGCTGTACCATATAGCAAGGCTGAGAATAACGTATAAAACAGGATTGCCAATATGCTCATTGCGAAACCACCAGTCTGCAAGTCGTAAAACAGAAATGATACCCGTAATAACTAATATAAGCAGGATAAACCGCTCAGATGCAGTTATCCTCTTTGCTTTTTTATACTGCCAGAGCCCGTTGTCTTTCTTGTTATATGATTGGTATGACATATAGAGCAGGGTTACTCCTCGTCAAATGAACCATTATAATGGATAGAGGTCAGTTCAAATTGCTTGTCTGTGAGCCATTCTCTTTTGTTGTCCTTAGCTTCTTTATCATCAAAGTCAACACTATCAATTTCGGCTATCATTTCGTTCAGGCTGTTGTACCTGTCCTGCATGCGTAGTGCATCCATGCTGCCGGGTGTTATTTCGCTGCTGTTCTTTTTCTTCAACTGCGCATCACGAAGCGCCACCAGCTGGGTGCGGATATTGTCAGTAGACTGCTTCAGGTCTTTTACATTCTTACAGCGGTACAGCGCCTGTATCTTGTCTTCTATATCCTGTATAGACCTTGAAAAAGCTGATTTCTTAACTGTTTTTGTATCCTTTTTACGATGCTGAAAGCTCTTATCTAATGAGATAGAGGCATAGTTGCTGTTGAAGAAATAAGTGCTGCGGTAAGTATACTTACCTGATAGATTCCATGTCTTATCTATGTGGTAGCTAAGCGCAAATGATGCGCTGTATGGAGTAAAATGCTCAGTAGAATAACCCTTAGCTATGTATATAGCCCCTGATGGAGTCTTATCAAGGTACAGGTAAGGGTTCAGTATCGATCCTGTTCCTACATCACCATTTATATTGATGCTCACTTCTTTTGATGCATTAACACTGAATAACAACAACGCCGAATTGATATACAGATCGCCCGGGGTGAAGTATGGATCATATACACCACCTATGGTCATGTTAGGAGTGAAGGTGCTTAGTATATCGCCCAATGTCTGAACAGACTGATACCTGTTAGAGTTTGAATTGCTGTAGCTGCTGCTCAATCCCAGTTGTAATTTTCCCTGCTGGAAAACAACCACCGGTGCCAGTAAGTAAGCATATGCACCATAGACATTATTATTATCCGGGTACAGGCTGTTAAGAAACGCAGCCTGTGCCAGCCAGTTATTCTTATGCCAGTTCAGCATAGCAGCAAAACGGTAAGCAGAGATATTGGTATCCACACTTGACTTTGTGCCAAAGTATGGGCCATGATCCAGGCTAAGATCCACATCGAACTGTTGTGATATCTTTTGGTTCAGGCTCAATTCTCCTGTCCAGCTCACTTCGTTCTTCACAGGAAACTTCATAATACCGCCTCCATATGTCAAATGCATGCCTGCTTTAGGGAAGAACATCCTGTTTCCAATTCTTACCCATGGGGCATCAGAAGTAGTATTCTGCAGGAAGTGGTAATCAGTACCTTCTACAAATATATTCAGCGATTTATTGAAAGGAAGATCAGCTTTAATACTTGAAGTAAGTATGGTAAGTGGTTGATTGTCTGACAAATAAGATGAACTTAATGAAACATGAGGCGCTTTTGCTGCCTGTATCATATCATCCAGATCATTAGCTTCACCGTTCTTATTATCATATTGCAATGCCTTCTTCATATAGACATTTGCTTTCTTATTATTGCCTTCGTAGTAATACAAACGTGCATGCAATAACGCAATATCAGAATAGTCAGCACCGGCATTTTCCATTGCATACAGTACGTTTTCTGCCTGCACGGTCTTGCCCATATCTGCAAGGGAATGAATATAACTGAGCTTCAGGTAGTCATTTTGAGGGGCGAGCTTTAATGCAGCCTGGTATAATTCGTTCGATTTTTTGTTGTTGCCTGCGTACAGATGAGCCTGCGCCTGTAGCCAAAGAGAATTAAGGTCTTTAGGATGAGCTGCATGGTACTTCTTCAGCACCTTATTGGCCTTCCTGAACTTCTTTTTTGCGATAAAGTTATTAGCGATCTTAAAAGTATCTGTTACCGGCTTCTTATCTTTTTTTACCTGCGCACCGGCATAAGTGCCGCATAAAGCAAATAGAACAGAAAATAATACACCTTTGCAACTAAGTGAAATGATACTTTTTAAGTTGTTGTTTACCATATAGTTGTAATAAAGTTTCAAAGTGACTATTTACCGTATCACTTTGATAAATTCTTTTTACTTCCCGGGTATTCTTATGAATTGGTTAGTTGTGCTTCTGCCGATGTATTTATAGCGGGGTGCTAAGATATACAATTATCTTAAGTTTTACTATCAGGTATATAAAACATAACTAATTCATTAAACTGTTATTGACCCAGCAGTTTATGATGACGAGATTCTAACTCCTGCTTTAGCAGCATCACGTTTATACTGTGTTGCTGTTTTCTGCGAACCATAGGTAACAGATCTTGCAAGTAATGTATACAGACGTCAATCAAACGGATACACAAAGTGGCACATTCAAAGACGTCATGATTGAATGAACAGGAAATGGAAAAGCAGGGTACTAAGCAGACCGGGTAACGGCAATAGAGTCTCAGTGTTGGCGACAACGATGGAGCAACCAAGACAGATGGCTGCAAGTTGGCAAGTGGCCTGTATATGCGCTGTATTTGTCAGAAGAAAAATATACTAGTGATGACATCGAAATTACATGGATAAAACAATGCTTGAAAACAAAAAATATGCAGCCTGCAGCGAAAAAAAATTTTGTGTTAACGATAAACTTTCTATTTTTGCACTCCAATCAACGGAATTCTTCCTTAGCTCAGTTGGTTAGAGCATCTGACTGTTAATCAGAGGGTCTCTGGTTCAAGTCCAGAAGGGAGAGCAGAAGCCACAACATATGTTGTGGCTTTTTTGTTTTATACCTGATATAGATTTGATTATATATTCTGCGCGAGCATTGCTGGTCAGAAAATAAGACCAACAATGGCGAAAAACAGGAAGTGTAAGCAAGACTTACCTTATCTATAACAGAGCCTGATCAGCTAAAATTTGAATCCGAAAGAAACAACTAGAGTTCCATTCTCCATTTCTTCAATACTCTTTTCCCGGGTAATAGTATTGAATGCATTCGCCTGATAATGATTGAATATCAATTTCAATGACACATAATGGCCCCATCCACGATTTGTCTGTGGTCGAAAATATCCAATTCCTGTGCCATAATATGAGCCATTATCATCTCTTACGTAATAGTAATTATTACCATCTACCCAGTAGCTGTCATTATGTTTATAAATATCGAGACCGCCATCCAGAAACAAAAAGTACTGGCTTTTTTTTCGCGAACGAATATTGAATCGCACATCCCAGAATAATGCGGGAATAGGCTGGTAATTCGTCATTGTAGCGTGAAAATCATATACCTGTGCACCAGCTCCCAGACCCAAAAAACGGGTTACATTATAGTTGTAGGTTATCGAAGCTCCTGGTATGCCCCTTGCAAAAGACATACCTCCATCTGCCCAAAAGATGTCCTTCATCTTAATACCGGAATGGAAAGAATCAACCTTTTGCGCGAATGCTCCTGTAGCATTGAAAACAAGTAATAGTGCTATAAGTGTATATTTCATAATAGTAGCTTTGTTACTAAATTAATCAAATGTTTGCTTGTTATAATGATTTTTTTACGTTGGCATAGCGTCCATCCACCACCTCACGGAAACCATTCTCCAGCTGGCGAATAATACTCTTCTCCATTTATTATTTATAGTACCTTACCATGAAACACAAAAAAATGAATTATAAGCTAATGCGTAAGTACTTTAGGTCTGTTCATTTTTCGTTTGTTGTTTTACTGGCCATATTATTCGGGAGCTGTGCTCCGGCGCGTTATGTAAGACCGTTGGCCAAAGGCAAAACAGTGGCGACAGCTACCTTTGGCGGCCCTTTAATTAAATATTCAGGCATGACCATTCCTGTTCCCCTGCTGGGTGTAGCGGCAGCGCATGGCTATAAAGATGACCTTACTGGTTTTGCAGGACTGCACGCCACTTCACTGTTCTTTGGAGTGCTGCAAATAGATGCGGGGGTGGTAAAAGGCCTTCGGAAACCGGATAGATGGATACCGGGCATCAGTGTGTCGCCTGTGGCAAACCTAATGCTGGATAAATGGGCGGGCAAGTTCAGCTTTTTCCCCCAGGCCGATGTAAATGCTTACTGGAACTATGGCAAGCAAAACCATTATTGCTACATTGGCCTCTCTAACTGGTTCGACCTGCACACTACCCGTGCAGAAGGGGAGCCGCAAACAAAACACTGGTTGCCGGTGATACAGGCCGGCAATGTATACGTGCGTAAAAAAATGGAGTATACGCTGGAGCTGAAATACATAGCCCCAAACTACAGCAGCAGGGACCTGGTAGTGCCATACATCGCCCCGGGGCAGAACGGTGCAATAGGACTTTACATTGGTGTAACAAGAAAATTCTAAACAAATGAACAACGTAATTTCCCGCCTTTTCCCGGTCCTGTTTTTTTCCTGTGTCGTGTGCTCCTGCGCACGGCTGGATAGTAACCTGTTCAATAACGTAAAGCTTGACAAATACCTGCTTGACGCCAATACTACAGCACAGGAAATAACCCTTGATAACAGCTATGCTATCCCGGATAGCCTTACACACCTGGTAACGCTCTCATCTGACGATGGCGGCAGTAAGGCTATACTCTATGGCATATACCTTGGCAATATCAGCCACATTGCCACAGATACGGTCATTATGTATTTTCACGGCACAAAAGGCAATATGGACTACTACTGGAACAGGGAAAAGCTGCTGGCCCATGTAGGCGGCAAGAACCATTATGGCGTATTTATGATAGACTATCGCGGCTATGGCAGAAGCGAGGGAACACCCACAGAAAGCGGGCTGCATGCCGATGCTGCGGCAGCTGTAGAGTGGTTGAAAAACAATGGCCTCACAGGCAACAGGCTGATGGTATATGGCTTTAGCCTGGGTACGGCTGCAGCTACCTATTATACTGCTAATCCTCAAACTCTGGTACCGGCAAAACTAATACTGGAAGCGCCTTTTGGCTCTGCTTCCGTAATGACCAATGATGCCACGTTGCTGGCATTACCATCCAGTTATTTCACCAATGTAAAGGTGGACAATGCTGAACAGATAAAGAAGATAACACAGCCATTTATGTGGATACATGGTATTGATGATGATTTTCTGAGCATCAAAACTCATGGCGAACTGGTGTATAAAAATTATCATGGCACTTATAGTGAGGCGCATCGCATACCCGGTGCCACACATGTAAATGTGCCTGCTATCTGGGGGCTAAGTAATTACACAAATGCAGTCAGAGATTTCATTACAAAATAATAACTTTTTGTTTCTGTAGCGTGTTCTGGCAAAGTTGGAATTGTGTCCTCCTTACTAGTCCTTGTTTATTACGGAATAGTATTTTGCAAACTAAGATCATCTTCATTAGACCTAAAACAAAAAGCCCCGCCATAAGGCAGGGCTCTTAACAATAAAGAGATCATTAGAAACCGATAGTGTAAGTTACTTCTACATGGCAATGAAGTTCCTTAGTAGTTGCAGTACGCAATTTACCAATAACAGCATATGTAAATACAACGTTCGATTTGAAATACTGTTTCAGGTCTTTTTCCTTATCTACTATATTAAGGTCTAAAGAAGAAGCATAAGTATTCGGATTGTTCTCAATATAAGCTACTGTGTATGGACCGGCAGTTGTTGCATCAGTATTGAAAGTAGCACCTGCATACTGGAAATTAGCGAAGTTGTTGTCCGCATCAGCATCATTAAGTGTAAGTACCATTTTATTGATCTTTACAGATTTTATGCTGCTATAGCTAACTACACCGCCAGATTGCGCTTTGATCATAGAATCAATATTGTATGACACAGTTCCTGTTGCCACACTGCCTTGCGCCGTTGTATTAGTAGTTATTGGTATAACTACGTCTGTATTAGCGCCGGTAAAGGTAATATCCGGTGTTTTCACAGCGTTTTTCACCTTATCACAAGATTGAAGACTAATGGTAGCTAATAATGACAATGCTACTGCGATCTTTGGGAAAGTATATCTCATATGTTTTAGTTTTGTAAAACAAAAATAATGACATTGATTGACAACGCAAAATTTTTTATATAACCACTGAGTGTTAATTTAAGATTACTGACAATACATCAATGGCTTATTGAGCATACATTACTACCTGATCAGGGTTACATCGCCCTTCGCAGCACCGTCCTTACCAAATCTATCTGTAAAACTAACCTCCCAGAAATAGACCCCAAGCTCACACACTTTATTATTAAAATTGCCATTCCAACCTTCATCCAGGCTTTTACTGTAATAGACTACCTGCCCCCACCTGTTGAATACCCGGAAATAGTTAAGGCTCCTGTAGCCAACAGCCAGCGGCCTGAAGAAATCATTCATACCATCACCGTTTGGCGAAAAAGCAGTCGGAACAAAGAACTCTGCCTGGTTGATCACTGTAACCTTTATGGTATCGCTACCCACGCAGCCAAAATTACTGTTCACATGCACATAATAAGTATAGGTACCGGTATCGGGGTAATAGCCTCTTGGATTGTAAATATTGCTATCACTCAGGTTTGTAGCCGGAGTCCATAAATATTGTGTGCCTCCCGATGCATTAAAGAGCACACTTTCACCCTTAACAATAAGCGTATCCTTTCCTGCAAACGGATGAAAGGCTTGTACAACCACTTTTCTGAGCGTGGTATCTATACAGTTCTTTATGTTTTGCGATACGAGTGTTACATTATATATCCCCCCATGTACATAAACATGAGCCGGATTTTGCGTCAACGATGTATCACCGTCCCCAAAATCCCATAGCCAGTTGGTAACAGGTTTTATGGTAGCGCTGGAGTGATCTACAAACTGTATCGGGGAATTGATACAATGATTACCTGTATCTTCAAAATTCGTATGGAATTTAGGATAAACTTTTACCAGCCTTCTTATACTGTCCGGGCAGGTCGATGAAGGATTTACAGTAAGTTTTACAGTAAATGTGCCGGTATCGGGATAAGTGTATTCAGGCTGAAAAGCATTTGAAGTGTCGTCATTCCCATATGCACCAAAATCCCAATGGTACGCAAAACCACCTGTACTGGTGTTCTCAAAGTTCACTTTGAAGTCTGTGCAACTCACAATATAGGTGTTGATGTCTGTGGAGTATTGCGGAATATTTGCCACTACTACCTTTGAGCAATTAGTGACCACAAACTGGAATTCTCTTTTAGTTGTATTAATGATAATCCCTTTGCGCCATTCATTACAGCAAATAGTGACCAGGTAGCGGCCTATACGGTTAGGCGTGCCGGTAATGACCCCTGTTACAGGATCTATACGGATTGGAGGGTATCCTGTCAGTGGTTGTGAAAATGAATACGGTGGTATATAATCCACGCTTTTATATGGTGGGTAGGCGGGTATAGGTGTTACATGGTCCGGGTCGCCACCTACATAAGCATTGCAAAATTCGTAACTGAGTGAGTCGCCATCTATGTCCTTTGCCGAATTGTCATAATACATCGGTTCATTCAGACATATTATCTGTGGCGGGTAATTGGTAAACACAGCACTATTATTAATAAGCGGCTGCGGCGGAATAGTGCAGTAATAGGTAGATCCGTTAGTGCCTGGAAACTTGATATTACCTATTGCATTGTTCCTGCAGCATTTCTGGTAAGCAACTGTATATCCATTCGGACTAGGTGGCAGGTAGAACATTTTCCGGAACACCCTTTTATACAAGCAGGTTTTAGGGATATTAGAAACACAAGCATTACTAAAATTAGCCGGAACAGTTATATGGAAAAGAGTAGTGACACCGGTGTCGATATCGACAAGAATGGAATCATAGTATACACCTATAATAGCCGGATCATCTGCCTGTATTGCGGTAATTTCGCCATTGAAGCAATCTTCATAGATGCTTAACTCTACCTGGTATTTATTACACAAGCCAAGACCTGGGATAACTGTATCTCCAAAATAATTATAGATAAACTCGCCACCCACTATATGTGTTGCATCTGCTTTATTAAAGCAAAATGAGCATATTATTAGTAGTATAGTGAGTACTCGACTATTCATGGTCATTATTGACTGCGTAACAGTATGATGCGAATGCGCCGAGAGCAGCATTAAGCCGTTCGGGAGCTTCCAGCATACTCATATGTCCGCAATCGGTATAAAAAGATACGAAGTTAATAGCAGCCTTGTAACATTTGTTCAATATTTTTTTGCACGGTATCACATTATCGTCCAGCCCGCATATCCATTGTATCGGG
>JAOQAP010000109.1 GCA_025963465.1 Flavipsychrobacter sp. | reverse complement strand
GGCGCGATACAACAATTGCCAACGGTACCGAAATCAATGAAGAAATAAATAATGATCTTTTAATTGTGAAGCCACTGCCTGTGTAGTGGCTTCACTGTTTTTTACAATTATGTCGAACTATCTTTTTATATTTAAGATAGATAAATATTGTCAGTACATGCACGTTAATATCCTGTGCGAAGCGATTGTCATGAGATTGTATTTTTGTTAGCTTTTTACACATTAGCGTAGTATCTTTGCACCGCATTTAAAAATTCCACTAAATACAGCAGGGTTATTATGAACTGGAAACAATCTTTCAGCACATCTATAGGCAAGAAATTACAAATGTCCCTTACCGGGCTTTTTCTTATCGTCTTTCTAATTGTACACTGCTACATCAATGCGCAGATATTCTATAACGACCATGGCGTACGTTTTGACGAGGCTGCCCATTTCATGGGTACTAACTTCGTTATCCGTACCGTTGAGCTCGGTTTATTTGCTTTTTTAATTCTCCATATTGTTCAGGGGCTTCTTCTTTGGGCTAAAAACAGATCAAGAAGAAGTGTAAAGTATGCTGTAAGTGCAGGTAGCAAAACAAGCCCATGGTATAGCCGTTCTATGGCTTTGCTGGGTACGCTTATCCTGTTGTTCCTTGTGTTACATCTATCAAAATTTTGGGGTCCTAACCGTCTTTCGCAAACAACTGGCCACGGTGAGCTTCATCTGTATGAAATGATGAAGGAAGAGTTCCAGGTGACATGGGTAGTTATCGTTTACATTTTAGGTTGCATTGCTTTAGGCTGGCACCTCGTGCACGGTTTTTACAGCGCTCTCCAGACACTGGGCCTGGGCACTCATAAATATAAAGGCATGCTGAAAGCTATAGGCGTAGGATTTGCAATTATCGTCCCTATCGTTTTTGCATTGATGCCTATTGCATTTTATCTGCAGTGGATCAGCTAGTTTGTCAGTAATAATATCAAGTATCTAAGAACATTCAGAATCCAGTATCAAGTATGGCACTTAATTCTAAAATACCTTCCGGTCCGTTAGAGTCCAAATGGAAAACATATAAATCCACCTGTAAGCTGGTGAACCCGGCAAATAAACGTCAGCTGGAAATAATAGTAGTAGGTACCGGCCTTGCAGGTGCATCTGCTGCTGCCAGCCTGGGTGAAATGGGCTACAAGGTGAAAGCCTTTTGCTTCCAGGACAGCCCGCGCCGTGCACACTCCATAGCTGCACAGGGCGGTATCAATGCCGCTAAGAACTATCAGAATGATGGTGACAGCACTTACCGTTTATTTTACGACACCATAAAAGGTGGTGACTACCGTGCCCGCGAGGGTAATGTATACCGCCTGGCAGAGGTGAGCGCAAATATCATAGACCAGTGCGTGGCACAGGGAGTTCCCTTTGCGCGTGAATATGGTGGCTTATTGAGCAACCGTTCATTTGGTGGTACACAGGTACAGCGTACTTTCTATGCTGCAGGCCAGACAGGCCAGCAGTTATTGATAGGTGCTTACCAGGGTCTTGAGCGCCAGATATCTCTGGGTAATGTGGAGATGTTCTCCCGCCACGAGATGCTGGAAGTCGTAAAGATCGATGGCCGCGCGCGTGGCATTATAGCCCGCGACCTGGTAACAGGTGAATTGGAGCGTCATTTTGGCCATGCTGTATTATTATGTACCGGTGGTTATGGTAACGTATTCTACCTGTCAACAAACGCTATGGGCAGTAACGTAACTGCAGCATGGAAAGCTCATAAACAAGGTGCCTACTTTGGTAACCCTTGCTTTACACAGATACACCCTACCTGCATACCTGTAAGTGGCGACCATCAGTCCAAGCTTACGCTGATGTCTGAGTCACTGCGTAATGACGGCCGTATATGGACGCCAAAAGCAAAAGGTGATAACAGGAAAGCTACAGATATACCTGAAGAAGAGCGCGACTACTACCTGGAAAGAAGGTATCCTGCATTTGGTAACCTCGTTCCCCGTGACGTGGCAAGCCGTGCAGCTAAAGAGCGTTGCGATGCAGGTTATGGTGTGGGTTCTTCTAAAATGGCTGTATACCTCGATTTCGCATCAGCGATAGAGCGTTATGGTAAAGTAGAGGCACATAAAAATGGTTTAGGTCACGCTGATAAAGCGACTATATATAAGTTAGGTAAGGATGTTGTAAAAGAAAAGTACGGCAACCTGTTCGATATGTATGCAAAGATCACGGGTGAGAACCCGTACGAAGTGCCTATGCGTATTTACCCTGCTGTACACTACACAATGGGTGGCCTGTGGGTGGATTACGAGCTGATGACGAACGTTCCCGGCCTGTATGCATTAGGTGAGGCTAACTTCAGCGATCACGGTGCTAACCGCCTTGGTGCATCTGCACTTATGCAGGGTCTTGCTGACGGTTACTTTGTGATACCTTATACACTTGGTAACAACCTGGCTGATGATATCCGTACTAAGGCAATACCTACCGATCATCCTGCATTTGTACAGGCTGAGAAGGAAGTAAATGACCGTATCAATAAGCTGATGGGCATTAAGGGTACAGAAAGCGTTGAAAGCTTCCACAAGCGTCTTGGTAAGATCATGTGGGACAAGTGCGGTATGGGCCGTAACGCAAAAGGTCTTACAGAAGCTATATCAGAGATACAGGCACTGCGCAAAGAATTCTGGAGCAATGTGCGTATACCGGGCGATATAAAGGAATACAATCCTGAGCTGGATAAAGCAGGCCGCGTGGCAGACTTTATGGAACTTGGCGAACTGATGTGCAAAGACGCACTGGAGCGCAATGAAAGCTGTGGCGGCCACTTCCGTGAAGAGTCCCAGACGGAAGATGGAGAAGCGCTTCGTGATGATGAAAAATACATGTACGTTGCTGCATGGGAATACAAAGGCGAAAGCCAGTTCGAATTACATAAAGAGTCATTAGACTATGAAGTAGTTCATCCATCTGCACGTAGTTATAAATAGTTGTTGATTATTAGAAAAATATTCTGATTCTATGGAACACGGTAATATGAATCTCACACTTAAGGTGTGGAAACAAAAGAATAACAAGGCAAAAGGTGCATTTGAAACTTTTAAAGTAAAGAACATTTCTTCTGAAATGTCTTTCCTGGAGATGTTTGATGTATTGAATGAACAGCTGGTATCTGAGAACAAAGAACCTATAGCATTCGACCACGACTGCCGTGAAGGTATCTGCGGTATGTGCAGTATGTATATCAATGGTCGTGCACACGGGCCGTGGCACCAGACTACTACCTGCCAGCTGCATATGCGCGAGTACAAAGATGGTGATACAATAGTTGTAGAGCCATGGCGTGCTGATTCTTTCCCTGTTATTAAGGACCTTGTTACAGACCGTACAGCTTTTGACCGTATCATAGGTGCCGGTGGTTACATATCTGTAAATACAGGTAATGCACAGGATGCGAACTCATTGCCTATTGACAAGCAGAAAGCAGACGAATCATTTGCAGCAGCTACCTGTATCGGTTGCGGTGCATGTGTTGCGGCTTGCCCTAATACATCGGCCATGCTGTTCGTATCAGCTAAGGTGTCTCACCTGGCGTTATTGCCACAGGGTGAGCCTGAACGCAAAACACGTGCAATGAACATGGTCAGCCAGATGGATACGGAAGGTTTCGGCAGTTGCACCAACATAGGTGCCTGCGAAGCTGAATGTCCTAAAGGCATTTCTCTTGAGAACATTGCGCGTCTTAACCGTGAATATATAGGAGCTGTGTTCTCCGGCAGTGCAGAAGGCGGTGCTTAATTGTATAATGATGATTGTTAAATAATAAACTTTTACTCAAAAGGCTGTCTTATTCGGACAG
>JAOQAP010000096.1 GCA_025963465.1 Flavipsychrobacter sp. | reverse complement strand
TGCTCAATGCCGTGAGTGTCGGCGTCCATAATAAAAATTCAATAACACCTTCCTCAATTAGATCAAGGACTTGTTTTAATCCTAATTCATTTATTAATACGACCAGCCCAATATTTTCTCCGTATACCTTTATAGACACCTTATCAAAGAACACAAACTGCTCAATCAATTCAGATAGTGCCCGTTTGTACTCGGAATTAAAGGATAGGACAAGAGGACTTTCATCAACCCCAGGATGTTTTACTAAATACTTGCGAGTAAATTCGTTTAATCCGGTGTTGAATACAGTCATCGTTTATCGTCTTAGTTTTACTTTACAGAGTAATGATAGAAAGTGGATATCTACTTATTCAATCTCGCGTTCTTTATCTATTTGTTGGTTCCTGATTGCATCAAATTCCGCCAATTGGTCCTTAGTATGTTCCATTTCGCATTCTTCTTTCCCGGAAAAGAACCCAGCGAAATAATCACCTGTTTTTCCCGTAATACCTTTTACAAGCTTTAAAACTAAATCTGGTAAATGCTTGGTCAAAAGATAACCATGATTAAACCCCTTTATATATTGTTGCTCCTCTATACTCATAATTAAAAGGTGTTTTTTGCATGCTTCTCAAGATATTCGTAGATAGAAGCGAGATCGTAAACAATATGTTTCTTCTCAGGTTGCGAAAAACGGACTTTGCCTTCATTACGTAATTTCTGCAAAGTTGTTTTACTATTAATGCGTAGCTTTAACATTGCCTCCTCGCCGGAAATCCATTTATCTTCCTTCGTTTTTTCTTTATCTTTTAAACGTTCGAATACCTGTTCAACAAGGGAATAAAAGGCATTATCTTCTAGGCAGATTACTTCCATTAACTTGTTTTATATTTAAAGATATAAAATTAAATGTTACAATCGAAAAAACACGGTACTACTTGTCCAACAAACAACATTGAATATTCAAAAAAGATGGTAATTTGTGGGTTAAGAAGCATGAATTTATGAGCCGTTCTTTACGAAAAGATGTTAGTGAATTATGCAAACAAAAACTGCCTAAGGTTTTTGAATCTAATTTTCAGCGAAAATTAATAAATTTAGCCAGCCTATTTAATCATAAACACAGGGGATTATTTGTAATTCCAGTGGTATTGGTTTTCTATCTTTTGGGGCAATTCATCAAGCCCTCTTTTTTACAAATACTACATATTGATGCATCAACAGCATTTTTGCTAATCGATCAACGAGCATCAAACATGGCAACGATCTTCAGTGTAACTTTGGTGGTGATTGGTTGGTTAATCACTAATTTATCAATTAAGGAGAGTTTATCCTATCAGTTGATGTTCAAGAGAATTTATTTGTATCCAATTTTTTATTTTATTGCAACCCTAATAGCGTCCCTAGTTTGCATTTCATTATTTCGCAACACTACGATTTTCAGTGCTCCGGATGCTATTGTTAGCGCCTCATACTTAATAGTCGGAGCGATATGCGCCATTACATTTTTGTTTCGCCGCCTAATTCAGGTGATTGACGATAACTACTTTTTTGATTCTCTTGAGAAAGAGGTACTTCGTGAGGTGTATGCTTTAAACTACAACGCCGTTTATGTAGCTTACGGAAAGAAACTATATGACGAACATATTAGTTCAATTGGAATTTCTGCAGGAAGCACATCGTTTTTTTCTAAAGAAAATAATCATTTCCGTATTTCCATCGTCCCAGCTGACTCCAAAACAAATGACGAAACCTCAATTGACGATATTTTAAACGAGGAACCGATCATTGTGAAAGATGTTAATACGGAAAAGATAGCCAAACTGTTGTCTTCAAGCCAATTAAAAAATCAAAATTATTATAAAAGCGTAGGGATTTTTGAAAAGATTATTGGCAGCTTTCCTGTTTTCGAAATTCATAAAGACAATACCCTGACAGCGCGGAAAATCAAAAGAATTCAGTCTTGTTATAAAACTAAATCCTATCAGCCCAGACAAGAAGCTGAAGAAAATATTTACACTGAATATCTACAATCAAGGATAGTCCAAGAAGTAAAAAATGGGAAAAAGAAAAATGTTGAAGCAATGCTAAGAACCATGCGAAAGGTGTATGAAATGGATGACATTATTAAAAGTAATCTATAGTGGAAAAGTATCAGGCAGCTTCGAGCTCATTTTATAAATCAATTGTTCAATCTTTCTATGGGAGCATTGATGGCCAATATGTAGACATCTTCGAGTCATTAAATACCTTTTTACATGAAAGGCTTTATGCAAACTATCAAAATGATGATATTGATTCATTTTCTGTTTTTGCAAATCTTTTCATCTATTATTACGAATATTCTGTAAGAAAATATCGCGGATTGATATCCGATCAAGAAATTCACGAGGTTTGTTCAGAAGCTGCAGCGAGAGGGATCAAAGAAATGATTGTCTTTGGACTTAAATTTAACAAGAACAGTTCTGAAATTAAGCATAAGACAAAGGACAACCTTTTTTCAGAGGTACTCCTTTCAAAATTGAGCAACATAATATACACCTCGATAAAATATAAAGATATTAGAAAATTCAGTTTTTTTCTTAATCAACTTAATCAGATTTACAGTAATAGCTATGACCAATACAGGGTCAAACTTGAAGTTTCATTTTTACAAAACAAGAAGCTTAACCAAGAGGAACAAGATCAACTAAAAATCCTAGAAGAGAGGCTTTATGCGGGTACTTTCATAGATAATATCGTTAGAAGAATATTCAAAGTTGTTCGGTTTTGGACTTACTATTTGTTTAGTATCGAGATATTAAATCACAGTGAAATAAAAGAAATAAACGACATTTTTGAACAATACAACCTTTATATTGAATCTGAGCAACTAGAGGATATATACTATCTCAGAGCTTCATCGTACCACGGAGATAACACATGGAACGAATGGGATTATGTTGAGCGTCCGGAAATGGAAGTATATACACCTCCTTCCGCTTTGCACTGGGTTACTTTTGGTTCATTAATTTATTTTCTAAAAGATGACGGCGCAATAAGTTATAATATTGAAGATAAAAACCCAGAACACATCAAATCATTTGAATACTTTATTTCTTCTATGGCAGAAATGCTGCTGGATTTAGAAAAGAACGGTTATGAAAAATGGCATTCAATTTTTAATACCCCGTCCAAAGAAGACTTTGATAAGAGAATTTTAAGTTTTAAACAACAGGTTGACTACCTGCGAAAAGTAAATGTTACTGGTAAGGAAAAATCTATTGCGGATCAACCATTACACCAACCAATAATTACAGCCTTTAGCGATACACTAATTGCTGGTTGGAGCAATAAGAATTCAATTAGGGAGCTTTTTACCTATTTTAGAAATACAAATAATTTAGAAAAGAAGCCAGAGGGGGCTATTCAGATCGGAGAAAAAAACTTAATTAAAGAAGATTGGAAAAAGCACTTTATTCAAGATCAAAATTTTGCCACATCTATAGGAAACGTTAATTTACTAGGACATCAATTGGCAAAAGTTGAAGAGAAGGTCTTTATTAATCAGATTCTTGATGATAAAAAATTACGAGTTCTAAATTTATTAATTGATATTGATAAATCGATACATGGTCTCACGAACCTGGGCTTTACCCCATCTGTCATTTTAATTACACACAGCAAATGGACAACGACTTTTGCAAATTTAAGACATCCTGATTTTGAATTAAATTGGAATAAGGACAAAGAGTTCCCGTTTTCCGAATATGGGGGGGTATACAAGAAAATACTAATTATTGCTTTAAAGAACGGCTTTCTAAAAAACAATGTAATCGTTGCTGATTTTTTTGAAAGTTTTGAACTTGACCAATATGTTCAAAGTGGCAATCCGGTGATGATAAACATTTCATTAATTACTACAGAAGAGGCAGGTAGTATTGTGGACACGAACTCCAGCTATTGGTTGCACAACAATATCTCAAGGGATGAGGCAATTATTAAAGTACGGAATGCAGTTAAATTTGATTTTTACTCCCTACTAAAATTCAACGTAAAGCAAAGAGAAGCGTATGATATTTTAACGACTCAATAATATCCAATTTCAAGTTTAATAAAATCTATTCAGCAACCCACCTTAAATATTCTGCCATGTGCTCCGGATAACATTCTTCAACAGCCGGTATCGAATCTAAAATCTTCTTAGGTATAGAATAGTCACCATCACTGATAATTAAGAGGCGGTTTATGTTCCCTACCTTGTTCAATAACTGATTTAGAGCCATTTCTAAGTTTGTAGAACCAGAAGTTTCTATATTTTCATAGTTCAACGAGATATCCATTTCGACTAATTCATCATTAAAGAAATAAATTTGAAAGCCTTTCGCATGAAAAAATAATTTTAACGAATTTCGAACGATTTGTTTGTCATACAGGCGCTCCATACTTGATGATATATCGAACAAGACAACGTTATTTTTATTTCTTTTAAATTCTACTGATTCAAGAATTTTTTGTAAGGTTATTTTTAGGAGACTCACCTCGTTTGGATTGCCAGGGTGTACCCCCTCAAAATAATAGCCATTAGAAATTTGTGCCGGCACAACATCAGTCTTATCGTAATTTATGATGATGGTACCACCGCTCCTTGGCGTTCCGACAACATAGGATGTCAGCACCTCTTCAATATGAGCCTTAGTAATAGAACCTCGCTGTTTAAACTCAACGACTGCGGCAGTATTGTTTATATCAGAAATCTCATCAGAGAAGCAAATCCGTAAATCAGGTTTCATGCCTTTTCTATCCCCATTTTCAACTGGTGTCTGCACTTGAATTGTCACACATGACTTGGGAAAAGAAGATGCTTCAAAATAAGCAATGATTTCCGCTGAATAACCATCAAGTGGAATTTGCCCATCCACTACCAAGGGAACAGGATTAAATTCTTCTAAAGCACTTAATATGGCAACTGTACACCAAATTTCATAGGTATGCCATCTATGCTTCCAAAAAGGCAAGTCCAGTATGTCGAGTGCCTCCTTTATTTCTTTTTGAGTTAGTGTATTCTCGAAAGACAAAAGAGGTTCTATTTCTCTCATGTAATACGCGTATGCATCATTTTTATTGTCCTCAGATATCCTTGATATAGTTGAGAATACTAAATGCCAATTCGGAATAAAATCGGTCAATCTCATTGCCAAATGCTTGGATTTTGTATTCGGTGTACTATCGTTATTTTCCTCAACCTCGATATAATACGCATCTATAATTTTTTGAAACAGATTGCGAACATCACCCACTATCCCGTCAATTGCGTTTGACATAGGTTGAATTGTTGGTAACTGTAAATCTTCGCCAGGTATATATCCTGTATTTCTCTCTTGCTTACTATCACCTACTAGTATTTCCGCTAATTTAAAAAGCTTACTAAGTGCCTCCTCAGACCAAATGGTGCGTTGGGTTATTGAGTTAATTAATTTTAATGAGTTAGCCTGCCGCCTGAATTCTTCTAGGTCAATAGATACTGAATCATGTGTATCAGAAAAACCGAACCGAATGGAAACAGTTTCAGCCGCTTTCGGAGCGTAATGTTTCGATAAGAATCTCCATATTTCTTCAAACATCAAAGAAAATGGCTTGGCAATATTCAAGAATTCAATAAGAAATTGTTTTGCTGAAATATTCTTTTCCTTTAAAAAAGATGCGAGTTTATCATCCGGGCAATTTAAGCGATGTCGCAAATCCTTGATTAAACCATCGTCCCTACGATCATCTCGCTTTCCGATTTCCATCCCCCGATTCTTCATTTCTCTATATAATTCGGCCGCTGTTTCTATAATAGTATTTTCCATTTTACTCAAATAATTTGCGCTGATATTTTAATGGAATTCGTATATATAGATTCCAAATTACAATAACTTTGCTATCATGAAATATATTTTAATAGTCGGCACGAAAGATGCTGGTAAATCAACTACAATAGATGCTATTTGTAAGAAGTTAAACCCCACAGCGATTAAACGTTTAAACTATCCGGATCGAAAAAGATTTGAGGACGTTAATAATACAATTATTATTGATAATGGGACATACCTTATTGAAGTAAACGGTAAAATGATACTAATTGTTGCTGGAGCACCCACAGAACAAGGAATTACCATTACTGTATTATTCGAACTGTGTTTCAAATTTCAAATAAAAATTGACTATGCCATTGTCGCAATGCGATCTTTTGAAAAAAGGGACGGACATGATACAAGAAACGAATTAATGCAATTCGGAGAATGCTTATTGGACGAGAGAATATGGCAGATATATGGTGAGAATTTCAAAGAAAGTATAGAATGGAAAGCTCGGATAAATAAAATGGTAGAGCTTATACAGCTGGAGGTTTATAGAATAAATGCTACCGAAGGCCTACCTATAGTAGTGGCAATATAAAGCTAAATGTTTTACCTATGTTTTACCTGTCTTTGATAAAACGAAAATAGGCACCGTCGAAAGTGCCTATTTTACTGAGTAGCGAGGAGGAGACTTGAACTCCCGACCTCAGGGTTATGAATCCTGTGCTCTAACCACCTGAGCTACCTCGCCGTTTTGGGATTGCAAAAGTAGCAGTAAAATTTTAAAATTCCATGTTTTTGCCTGTCTTTTCCTGCAGGCACTATAAAATAGTTTGTTCCCGTACATTATATATAATGTTTTGCTACTGAAATACGTACTTCTACTGATGCAAAATCAGTACCTATTGGTATTTCGCGGCGGCTGCCACCCCACTATTTTTGTTCAAAATATATTGAATATGAAAACATAAAACTATACAACAGCACTGCGGGCTTAAAAACACAACACAGGAAACTGCGTCTTTGCGGCTCTGCGTGAGATCACTAAATAGGATTGCGGGCTTAAAAACATAACACAGGAAACCGCGTCTTTGCGACTTTGCGAGAGAACACTTATATAAGCCCGTGGGCCTGGGCATACTTCAGCAGCCCTACTATGTTAGTAGAGTTGGTTTTGCGCAGCAGGTTCTTCCGGTGGGTATCTACGGTACGCTCGCTGATAAATAATTGCTCTGCTATCTGCCGGCTGTTCATTTCGTTAATGAGTAGCTTTAGTACCTCCATTTCACGGTCAGTGATCTGTACGGTATCTTCGGGTTGCAGCTTTTTTAGCAGTATCTTATTGATCTCCTGGCTCCAGAACTGTCCGCCCTCGGCTATTATTTCTATTGCGGTCAGCAGCTCGTGGTGGGTGTATTTTTTCAGTATGTAGCCCTCAGCGCCGGCCCTTAGCACACTTTGTACTATAGGTGGTTCATCGTGCATGGTCATCACTATTATCTTTACGCCCGGGTAGTTCTTTTTAATGTTGTGGATAAGGGTCAGGCAGTCCATTCCTTCCATAGAATAGTCTGTAATGATCATATTAGGTGTCTCACGCTCCATCAGGTCCAGTGCTGCTTGTCCGTTAGCTGCTTTACCGGTCACTTTTAGTTTAGGTATAGTGCCCAGCAGGGCTTCTACCCCGTCAAGAACTATAGCGTGGTCATCCACTAATATGATATTGATCTTGTGTTCCGTGTTCATGGCTCATAAATATAAAAAAAATGTACCGGATTTTTCATTATGCTTTCCGTTTTTCATCTATCTTGACAATATATTATATGCGCCGGATACTACCCTTTTTACTATTTCTTGCTTGCTTTTCGCCATATGTACAGGCGCAATCGGGTAAGAAAGAGCTTGCTGCTGGTATAGCTGCCGTGCAAAAAGCTTTTGACAATAACTCCGATTCGCTGGAATACCTGGCAGAAAAGACCGTTCCCCTTGCTATCAAACTCAAAGATATTGAGGCAGAAATGAAGATACAGCGCCTGCGCTGTGACAAGCTGTTTGTGAACGGGCAATTTGATAAGGCAATAAAGATATTGCTGGAGGTGGCCCGTCATACAGAGCAGGCCCCGGTATCTAAAGAGAAAGCGCAGCTCTACTTTGCCATTGCACAGGTCAATGGTTTTAATAAATATCCAGAAGTAGCAGAGCAGTATTTGAGAACTGCGGTTAAGTATTCTGTAGCGCTTAAGGATGATACCTTACTGGGTAATGCTTATAACAGGCTGGGCATTTATTATGAAAAGTATAAGAAGGATCTCGATTCGGCCATGTTCTTTTACAAACTATCGCTGGCCTATAACGATAAAGCGCAGGACTTTGTAGGTAAGGCATATAGCCTGGAGAATATTGCCGGTATTTATGGTGAAAGGAATGACCTGGTGAGTGCTCTTGGTTATCAGAAGGAGGCTTTGTTTTATAAATTGCAAAAAGGCAGGAAGATAGATGCTGCAATAGCGTACATAAACATCGCAGAAACTTTTGACCGCCTCGGTAAAACCGATAGTGTTATTGACTACACGCAGCGATCATTGACATTAAGCACGGATATAAAGTATCGCGACCTGGAGTCATATTGCTATGCAATGCTTGGGCAGATATACGAAAAGCGTGGCGACCTGAAGAAAGCGCTGGAGTTCAGCAGGCAGTATGCCACGCTCAAGGACACCATCTATACAGAGACAAAGAACAAACAACTTGCTGTGCAAAATACAAAGTATGAGACAGAGAAGAAGGAGCAAAAGATTAAAGAGCTAAACCAGCAGGCTACTATACAAAACCTGCAGCTAAGGCAGCGCAATATTTCCCTGCTTATAGCTATAGTGCTCATCATCACAGGCTCTGTTATCTTTTACCTTGTTTATAACCGCCGTAAGCTGCAGGCCCGTGCCCGACTGCAGGAGGAGATCAACAAGCAGCAATTCATTACTACACGGGAAGTGATCAATGCTGAAGAAAGAGAGCGCAAGCGCATAGCTGCCGATCTGCATGATGGTGTAGGCCAGCTGCTTTCCGCTACCCTGCTTAACCTGAATAGTTTTTTTAGCAAGATGGGTCCACAACGGTCTACAGAGGCAGACAGGATATTAGGGCTTGTAACAGAAAGCTACGACGAGCTACGGTCTATATCTCACCAGATGATGCCTAATGCCTTGCTGAAGGCCGGGCTTGGTTCTGCGGTCAAAGAGCTGGTATCTGGTATAGACAGTGATAAACTGGCTATAAGTCTTGAGCTGGTAGGTCTTAATGAAAGACTGAAAGAGGAAGTTGAGACCGTGCTCTATAGGGTCATACAGGAGTCGATAAATAATGTGATAAAACATGCCGGTGCTACCAAGCTGAACATACAGGTGATAAAAGACGAAGATGGCGTATCTGTTACCATTGAAGATAATGGTAAGGGATTTGATATGAAGAAAGTAAAATCAGATGGGATAGGCCTGAAAAACATGTATTCCAGGGTACAGTTCCAGCAGGGCACGGTAGATATAGATTCCCAGCTGGGCAAGGGTACACTGGTACTTATTCATATACCTATGGAGGCTGCAGGGGCATAGCATATCCGTATTTATACGGAGTAAAAAATACCATTATACACGGATTGTAATAAATATAATGTGGTCATAGCTTTGCAGTAACAAAAACAAATTCTATGAGACGTATATTTACTACTATTACCGCATTAGTTCTGTTTTGCAACGCGGCCATCGCTCAGCCTATACTTGCAGGAGGCTTCGGTACCGCGGGCATGGGGCTCCTGAATGGCACCACTTACTCCAAAACCGGAACACTTGGCTCAGGTGGATTCGCATTCGTATCTGCATCAAAAGATGGCAGTAAGTTTTATGCTACCAGCCCCACCTTCAAGCTTTATTATATTAATGTTTCGTCCAGTACTATAGTTGACTCTACAGATATCAGGTTACGTAACCTGGCGTCATCTAATGAGCCCGACATGTTGTTCGCTACTACTGCGGCAGCGTTGGTACGTATCAATACGACCACCAAAACCGTTGTGGACAGCGTAGTGCTGGGTGCGCCATGGCTGCCTGAAGAGCGCCCGAACAGTAAAGAAGTATGGGTGACAGATAGTGGCAAGATACATGTCGTTAATTACGCCTCGGGTCTTACAGTCACTACATTCAATGTAGCGCCATCGCCATATGATTATGCCGGTGTTCGTTTTAGCCCTGGCGGAACTATGGCGTTCAAAGCGGCAGGCACATCTAAAATGATATATAAAATAGACCCTGTTACAAAGGCTGTGATCGCTTCAGTCAATTGTTTCCCTGTTACCCCCGGCGCTCTGGTAGTTAGCCATGACAGTAGTAAGCTGTTTGTACTTAATGGCAACAAAGTCATGATCTATAAGACCTCAGATCTTAGTCTGATCGATTCTATTATTAACAACAAGGCGTCAATGAATATCTACCTGCACCCTACACGTAATGAGGTGTGGACGGTACATCATTTCAGTGATTCTGTATCGGTATACAATGAGAATACAAATGCGCTCATTGCTTCTTTTGATGTGAGCGGCAGTCCATGGTACCTGGCATTTGCCACAGGCTCAGGATCATCTGCAGCAAGCAATATTAGCTTGGATGCCAATAATATTATCCTCTACCCTAACCCTGCATTCACAGCCCTCACGCTTACAGGTATCAGTGCAGGTGATGGTGTAAGCATATATGATATTGCAGGTAAAAAAGTTATATCATGGAATGTAACAAATATCACTACCCCATTGCATATTGCTGATCTCAAGACAGGCATGTACATGCTGCAGGTAACTGACAAGCAGGGCAGCCTCCGCTCCAACATTCCTTTTGTAAAGCAATAGTCTATTCGTTTTATTTAAGTAAATACAAGCCTTAATATACCGTCGATAAACAGCCCTGTAATGCAGGGCTGTTATCGTTACTATTTCAAGATACTTTCCGCCGTTGTTGGTCTTATTTTCTGACCAACAATACTCGCGCCGGGTTATCTAATAACTTTCTCTTTAGGGAGGGATTATTTGTGCTAACAGATCCTCTACTTCGGAGAGGCCGGGAGAGGTCCTATAGAAGATGTATATACATCCATTTGTTAAAACTATGCATGAAAATTAGGTAGCATGAAATAACTATGTACCTTTGCTAACGCTGTTAGGAAATATATCAGTAGAAAAATGGGAATAGTAGAAAGAAAAGAAAGACAAAGAAAAGAAGTGCGTGACAGCATTCTCGAATCTGCCTGGAAACTGGTGAACGAGGATGGCTGGCAGTCTTTGTCTATCCGTAAGATCGCTGACGCCATAGAATATAGTGTTCCTGTAGTATATGACCACTTCGAGAATAAGGAAGCCATTTTATCAGAATTCAACCGCCAGGGCTTTAAGCTGCTCGGCGATAAGGTAAAAGAAGCAAAACTGGCCAATACCACAGCTGCTACTCAACTCGAAGCTATTGCATTTGCCTACTGGGATTTTGCATTCGAGCATAAAGAATATTACCAGCTCATGTATGGCCTGGGAATGCCCAGCTGCGAAAGCCTTACAAAAGTACCCGAGCTTACAGCGTTCATAGATGTGTTTCATACCACTATCGCTGAACTGCTGAAGGAAGGTGGTGCAGAGCAGGAAAATGTATGGATGAAGGTTCATTCGTTCTGGTCTATGCTGCACGGGTTAGTATCTATCAACCTGATGGCGCCACCTGCAGGCCACATGGGCCTTTCTGCAGAGGAGATGAACAGGCTCATACTGACAGATTTTATTACAGGCTTTTTAAAGGGATTAGGAAAATAATTTTTTTACCGGACAGGTTAACGGTGTTAACTATTATAACAAGGGTATTACGGTTAATTGATTTTTAAAATAATAGATGTATAAACATTCAATAATAACTTTCATTCACAAACCAAACAAAAAAACACCAAAATGAAAAAAACAGCAATTTTATTCGCTACAGGACTGATGTTATCCGCAGCCTCTTATGCACAGACATGGAGTGTAGATAAAGGCCACTCAAGGGTAGGTTTCGCGATCACTCACCTTACCATCAATGATATCGATGGTAATTTCAAATCTTACGACGCTAAGATCACGTCATCAAAAGCTGATTTCTCTGATGCATCTATCGAGTTCTCAGCTGATATGAACAGCATCAATACCGATATCGAATCAAGGGATACCCACCTGAAAGGTGCTGATTTCTTTGATGTAGAAAAGAACCCGAAGATGACTTTCAAGAGCACTTCATTCAAGAAAGGTATCGGTAAAGAATACAAAGTAGCCGGTAACCTCACATTACATGGTGTTACTAAACCGGTAACTTTTACTGCAGTATTAGTTGGTACTGCTACTAACCCAATGAGCAAAAAAGAAATGGCTGGTTTCAGACTTACAGGCGATATCAAACGTACAGACTTTGGTATAGCAGCTACAATGCCGGAATCAATGCTGAGCGACAAAGTGAAACTGATAGCAAATACTGAATTCGCAAAAGACTAATAAGCAATTATGAAAAAACTGATTTTTTCAATGGCAGCACTGCTCTCTACAGCAGCAGTGTTTGCCTTTGCTCCCGCCAGCAACTGGCAGGTAGCAACCGGCTATAGCGTTAAGTTCGTTGGTGGTGGCGAAGTAGGTGGCATTTTCAAAACATTCAAAGGCACCATTGCTTTTGATGAACAGAACCTTGCAACTTCCAGCTTCGATCTCTCAATAGATGTAGCATCTATCAATACCGGCAACGGGCTGATGAACACACATGCCAAGGGTGCAGAATGGTTTGACGCCGGTAAATACCCGGTGATACATTTTGTATCAAAGAAGATCACCAAGGCAGGCGCAGGCTACCAGGTGACGGGAGATATGGAAATGCACGGCGTTAAAAAAGAACTGACCTTACCTTTCACCTTCCAGGGCAAAGGCAACACAGCCACATTCAAGGGCCAGTTTACAGTGAACCGCAACGACTTCCACATAGGTAAGCCGGGTGGCGATGTTAGTGAAAATATAAAGCTGGACTTATCGGTGCCGGTCGTTAAAAAATAATTCACACAATAAAATCAGGGTTATGTTAAAGCGATTATTATTGCTCGGTATCACATCGGGGATACTGGCGGGCGCCACTGCGCTTATCTTTCAGAAGATCTATTCATCTTCTCTCGGTGTCGATTTCTCCAATATTGCCAAACCAGGCGCTATACTTATCACTAATGTTGTAGGGTGTGTAGTGGCGGCAATAGGCTACTGGATATTGGACAAATGGCTGAAGAACAGGACAGAGGCTGTATTCAATTTTATATTTG
The DNA here is from genome assembly GCA_025963465.1 of Flavipsychrobacter sp. GTDB lineage: Bacteria > Bacteroidota > Bacteroidia > Chitinophagales > Chitinophagaceae > Nemorincola. Next base: position 41,122 of record JAOQAP010000096.1, on the reverse strand, counting down.
CGATACTCACCTTTGCAAGTATACTGCCTGCGTTCTCTACAAAGCTGCCGCTGGATATTAACTCGCCTGAGCTGTTCCCCGGCCTTGTGATACCTATGCACTTTTTCCCGGTGCTGGCCTACTTTACGCTCGAGCCATTGTTCATTAAGCTAAGGCATACAAACCCACATAGAACGAACTGATGAAAAATAGTATGACAATAGATATCTGGTCAGATATTATGTGCCCATTTTGCTACATAGGCAAAAGGAAGCTGGAGAATGCGTTGGAGCAATTCCCGCAGAAAGATAAGATCAATATAGTATGGCACAGCTTCCAGTTAAACCCTGGTGTTGATTATCCTCCAGGCACGGATATTTACAACTATCTCGCAGAACGCAAAGGACAAACAAGGGCATGGGCAGAAAAAATGTATGCACAGGTTACCGAGTCGGCGAGGCAGGAAGGGCTTACCTATAATTTTGATAAAGCTGTTATAGCTAACTCGTTTGATGCACACAGGCTGATACAGATGGCTAAGACCAAAGGCCTTGGTGATGCAGCTAAAGAGCGGTTACTGAAAGCATACTTTACCGATGGCTTGAACATAAGCAACAGGAATACACTGATAGAACTGGGTGCAGAGATAGGCTTGGATGCAACTGAGGTAGGACAAATGCTGGATAGCAACTTTTTTGCAGCACAGGTAGAAGAAGATATAGAACGAGCACAGGCATACGGCATTAACGGAGTACCCTTCTTTGTACTGAACAATAAGTATGGAATATCCGGCGCACAGCCGTCGGAAGTATTCCTCAGTGGATTGCAGCAGGCATGGGGCGAATACCAGGCAGAACAACCCTTAAAAGATATCGGAGCACAGGACGGAGCAGCATGTACCCCTGATGGAGATTGTAACTGAATCATTTAACGAAAAATAAAAACCAATAAATATGTCAACAGCTAAATGGATCTTAGATCCTACACACTCGGAAGTTCACTTTAAGGTGAAACACATGATGGTCTCTACAGTAACAGGCCATTTTAAAACATTCAATGCTACAGTAATTACAGAGAATGATAATTTCTCTGATGCTAAAGTGCATTTCACTGCAGATGTAGATTCTATATCTACCAACAACGAGCAGCGCGACGGGCACCTGAAAACAGGTGATTTCTTTGACACTGCCAACCACCCCCAGATCACGTTTGATGGTGACAGGCTTGAAAAAACCGGCGATGACAGCTACAAGCTGCACGGCACACTTACTATGCGTGGCGTAAGCAAGCCATTCATATTCACAGTAGAGCATGGAGGCGTAATGCAGGACCCATGGGGCAATACCCGTGCAGGATTTGAGATCACCGGCAAGATGAACCGTAAAGACTTCGGTGTAAGCTTCAGCATGGTATCTGAAACCGGTGGCATTATGCTGGGTGAAGAAGTAAAGCTGAGCGCAAATATGGAATTTGTGAAAGAAACAGTACCTCAAACAGCCTAACCCTACATAGACATAGATAAGGTGCCCGTGCAGTTTTGCACGGGTATTTTTATGCCCGGTTTAGTACATGCACAATGTTGCCATATTCTTTTACCTTTATGGTCGTTGTTTGTTCAAGCGAAAATCCATGAAGAAAGTAATTGCTATCCTGTTGTTTGCTGTGCTGCCTTCTGCAGCCTTTGGCCAGCATGTGTGGCAGGCTACCTCTTCTACAGTGTCTTTTAAGATAAGGGAGCTGGGCTTGCCCGTAGTCGGCAAGCTAAGCGGCCTGAGGGCAAAACTCACTTTTAACCCCGATACCCCTGCCAACGGCAGCCTCTATGCAACTGTAGATGTAGCTACCATAAAGACCAACATAAAAAAGCGGGATGCGCACCTGAAGAAAGAAAAATTCTTTGATGCGGAACAGTACAAACGCATCGAAGTAAAGTCGACGAAGCTGTATATAAAAGATGCCCAGTTTGCCGGTATGTTTGATGTAACGATAAAAGGAAAGACCCGTCATGTGGAAATACCTTTCGAGTTCAACCAGCTGGGTAATGAAGCTGAATTCAAAGGCACTTTCAGCATTAACCGCCGTGACTTTGGCGTAGGCAGCAAGACCATTTTAATGGCCGACTACGTGACGGTAACGGTAGATGTGAAGGCGAAGCGATAATTATTTCTTATTGCCATCTACCTCAGGCCTGTAGTTGTCTTTGTAGCCGGGATTCACATAGAGATGGTTGTGGTTGTCATAGTATTTATAATACCCTGCCCCATCGTTACGCTCATAGTTCTTGTAGGTGTGATAGTACTTACCCTCCATTTCCTTGTTCTTGTTGTCCCGCTCTGCATCACTTATCTCCCTGCTCCTGAACGGGCGGAAATGCCTGTCCTTATAGCAGCCATCCAGGCAGGAGTGCTTTTTGCAATACTTATACCTTCTCCATGCTGCCGCATCAGTACTTGCGACGGTGCAAATCAGTATGGTAAATACAATAAGTAATAAATGGTTGCGTTTCATTTTACCTTATAAGCAACAGCAAAGTAAAGCAATTTAGATAAACAACATAGTCTGCTGCATAGGTTTAAATAAAAAATTATCTTTACTATTACAGCAGCATTACAATGGACAGAAAAAAAGCACTTCGTGACCCGGCATTATGGATACTGGCAGGTACTAATATATACCTGATCTGGTACTACTTCCAGCGCCCTGAAGTGTTTACAACATTGGTATGGCTATACTGGTGGCAGAGTGTGCTGCTGGGTGTGTTCAACATACTGGACATGCTCACCATACGCAAAGCAGCGCCACTGGCAAAGGGAACGTCCGATATGTTTGCGCTGAAAGGCCCTGCGGCAGCGTTCTTCCTGTTCCATTACGGGTTATTTCACCTTGTCTACGGTATCTTTCTCCGCACCATGAAGGTGTCCGGCCCGTTTGAGTGGGACCTGTTCAAACCTTTTTTTATCGCGTTCCTGTTTGGGCAGATCATCAGCTTTGTGCAGCACAAGATACAGCAGCGCAAAGAGCCTGCCGACCTCGGGCGTATGTTCTCCATTCCGTATGTGCGCATCATACCTATGCACCTCACCATACTGATCCCCAATTTCCTGCCCTTTACTAACCTGGGCGTATTTGTAGTGCTCAAGTCTTTTGCCGATGTGCTGATGTACATGATCACCAGCAAGACGAATAAGAAGAGCGTAGAAATGGATAAAGCCGCGCTGATATCCGGCGAGAATTTATGATAACTACACCCCATTTACACGGCAGGTTATCGAAATGTAATATTTACTAACTTTACCTTATGTCAGCAATTCGCAATTTAATAAACAAGTTTATTGATTGGGCTATAAAATTACGTGATGCCGATAGACGACACAGTAACAACCCGAATAACCAGCGAAGTCATTTTACCCCGTCTCCTAATGAACTGAAAAAAGCAACGAAAATAGTAGATGAAACTTTATTTGGTATACATAAAAAGGAAGACTAAAAGGTTACCAATTAGGTAGCCTTTTTAGAATTGCTAATCGTAACTATCATGGAGTATTTTCTATTTCTATTGGTGCTGTGTTAGCTGCCTGCGTTATTTTACTTACTTAGTAACAACTACTTTATGAAAATACTTGTCTGTAGCTGTAGCGGCTGACAGCATGTATATACCAGCGGGAACATCAAGGCTGATGTCGGTTGTGGTGTTGGTTTCTATCTGCTGTTCTATCACCTTAGTGCCTACAAGATTGGTAATGGTAAGCGCTGCTTTTTCATTTGTAACAGTTGCTATGAACACCGTGAATGCACCTGTGTTAGGATTAGGGTAAACCCTGCTTTCACCTACTGTATTTTGTGTTGGTACAGCCAGCTTGCATGGCACGGAGTATACAGATACATACACATACTCAGGAGTTTTGGCAAGGCATCCGTTAGCGCTTAGCTTGTATTTGTAGGCCACTACTGTAGGTGTTGGATTGGCATTTGTCAACGCCTCGCCTATATTGCCGCTACCTGAACTGGTGTAAGGGGTAATACCCGTAAGCGTAGTGCGCGACCATGCAAACGTAGCGCCAGCAGTAAGGCTGGTAGGTGTATAGTTGAACACATCGCCGCTGCAGATACCGGGCGCATTGATAGCGCTGTTTAGTTTTATTGAAGGGTTTACCGTTACGGCTACTGTTTGTGTATTGGTGCAGCCTTCCAGGGATGTGAGCGTATATACATATGAGACAACCACAGGCGCATAAGTAGTATTCAGCAATTGCTCGTTCGGGTTATCTACGCCTGCACTGGCATGCTCGTAAATGCCGGTTACTGCAGCACGGCTCCAGGTAAATGTAACGCCCGGCATAGTGCTGGCCGGTGTATAATTGAATGTAGCGCTATCGCATATAGACAACAGCAGGGAACCGGAAAGTGTGGGTAATGGCAATACAGTAACTGTAACTACGGAAAAACCTACTTCTGTATAAGTGATATCAGCAGTACCCGGCGTAAGGGCAGATACTATGCCCGAAGAGTTTACATCAGCCACAGCAGTATTGCTGCTGCTCCATGTGCCACCAGGTGTGGCATCAGATAATGCAGATGTGGTGGCTGCGCAAATGGTGGTATTACCCGTGATAGGCGCAACGGCAAAAGAAGCGAAGGGCAACAGGCAAACAGATAGTATAAGTACAATATATTTCATTCGGTCGGTTTTGTATGCAAACTTACAAAAGATACAGGCAATATGACACCCTGCCCTTTGGCATAGCTTTTATGGTTTAAAAATGTTGTGGATAGGATATAAAATCAATACATTTGATAAAACCCAATTTTATGAAGCTAAATATTACTACATATACGGCGCTTATAATGATCATTGCCTGTGCTGCACTTTTTTGTGCTTCCTGTGGCCCGGATAATAAATGTCACTCTGCTACCCTATGCCTGAATGGTGGCGTGTGTATGGATAATGCATGTACATGCCCTACCGGCTTTGATGGTGCAGATTGTGGTATAGATACAAGAGATAAATTCGTAGGCAACTGGACGCAGAACCCGAGTGGAGGTGATACAGCTGCCTTTCCTATTTCTATTATGAAGGGAGATGCTGCTCCTAAGGTGATCGTCAGCAACTTCGATAATAATATCCAGAACAAAATAGTGGGCGAAATGAGCGACAAGAACACCGTAGTATTTCATACTTATGACGTAACCGGTACGCTAACTTATAACCCTAACAAGACGATGACCATCAAGTATAGTATAAAAGATGCTTCCGGTGGTGTGAAGTCGGTAATGGCGGATATAAAATGATCGTCAGAATCAGAATTTACAGGATTTAGGAATTTCCAGAATTGTGTAAATGCTCACGTCTGGGTAAAACAGGTGTGAGTTGCGGGGTGATTTATGATATAAATCTGCACCGGCTACCTAACTATTTACCCGTTTTATACGTCTTAGGTGTATGCGCAGGATCATTTTACCTATTGTATTTCTCTTTATTTCATTTCCGCTATTTGCCCAAAAGGATACCACGAGGGTATTGTTCATTGGCAACAGTTTTACCTATGTGTCTGATGTGCCGGGTCTTGTTAAGGGACTGGCTGATAAGGCAGGGCTTAATTTTGAATTTACCATGCATGCCCCGGGCGGCATATCCGTAGGTGATAAGGACCAGGATACGTTTGCCCATATGTACAATCCTACTGTGTTCCGGCTCATCAGCTCCGGTAACTGGGACTATGTGGTACTGCAGGACAACCAGGGCAGGTTCATCTATGGCGATAAAAAGTTTCCCGATACCAGTAAATCGCGGGTGATAGAGGGCCATTTTAAGATACGTGATTCAGTAAAGCAATACAATTCCTGTGCGCATATGGTGTGGTTCGCAGGTTGGGCATTTAAGTATGGGTATCCCGGTATAGGCGCTACAGGAGCAGAACTGATAGATAATATCTACGAGAACTACAGCTACCTGAAAGACACTGCCGGGGAGATAGTGGCGCCCATAGGCATAGCATGGGAGCGGGCTATGGCTACCCTGCCTGCTACCGACCTATGGAGCCCGGACAGTGCCCACCAGTCGCTGGCGGGGTCTTATCTTACCGCGTCGGTATTATTCTCCTCTATATTCAGGATGGACCCCCAAGAGATACCATTCAATGGTGGTCTGGATAGCATGACCGCAAGAACCCTGAGAACCATAGGTTACCAGAAAGTGACAGATAGTATGGCTTCCAACAACCTGGCCACCTTTACACCTGAACTGACCATTACAGAAAACATGCTCACTGCCGCTCCCGGCTACACATCTTACAAATGGCTAAAGAACGACTCGGTAATAGGCACCACCACGGTCAATACTTTTGCTGTAGCTGCAAGTGGCTGCTACCAGGTAATGGTGACGGGCAGTGACCTGTGTGAGGCACGGTCGCTGGAAAAATGTATTACCGTACTTGCTGCAAGCCACATAGCAAATGATAATGGCATTAAGATATACCCTGTGCCTGCTGGTAATGTGATCAATGTGGATAATGTGATGAATGTGGGTAATTTGACAGGATACAAATTGTCTGTGGTAAATATGATGGGCAATGTGGTAAAAGAGCTCAACATAAACAGCAACCATGTGGCTATCTCTACTGCCGATATGCCGGTCGGGAATTACTTTATCAACATAACAATGGGTAGCAATTCATTGCATTACAAGGTGCAGGTTGTGAGATAGACAATTGAGCCAATCTTACATTATGCTGCGGCGTTGCTTCCGTTTTTTTCCGGATCGGAAGGTGGCAGGATGATGAAGTTGACGGTGCTGTTGTCTGAACCGGGATTTATGGATTTTGGGATTTGCGGGTTTTCGTTTTGGTCTGTTGGGGCTTCCGGTTGAGTGGTTTGTTCTTCTGTGATAGTAGTTACAATGTTGTTCCAGGCTTCCAGTGTACTTCCGATATCTTCCGGTTTTTCCTTTGGTTTTTCCGGTACATCTGCCGGGTCTTTTTCTATTGGAAAGAACCTTTGCAACTCTTCATTGTATTCGAGATCGTTGTCTTTCATGAATTTCTGATAGCGCTCCATCACCTCTTCTTCTGTGACTGCGGGAATGGGGATTATCCTGTTTTTCACCAACGGATCGCCCGATGCGTTGCGTTTGTCTAGCTCGGTGTACCTGCATACAGGATAGTTACATGTTTCGGGGTGGAGACATTTAGCGTTTCCTGTGTAGCATGGTTCTTTTTCCGGAACTACTTCCTCTTCCGGTTCTTCGTAGAACGGCATAGTGGGCAGCACCTGTTCTACACCATATTCAAGGTCGTAGGGCGCATAGTTATTAACGGCTTTGCCTTCGAGAAATTCGCCTGTGTACTGCACCAATACTTTAGTGAACTGCGGATTTTTGTTGCGGGTGAAGTTGCGGAACGACTCGAGTACCTGCATGCTCTGTGGTAATGATGTTGTCTTTTTTACCTTCTCGATACACACTAATAACTTCCGGCTTATTTCCGCTTCCTGCGGTGTGGGGAAACGGTTGCCGGGTTCGCGTTTTGCTATCGAATCCTGTAGCTCAATGAGTTGGCTATAGAAGTTGTCTGCAATCTTTGCGGGCGCCTGGTAGGCTGCGCGCTTCAGTTCTTCCCATGCATACTGGTGTATCCAGGTATAAATTGTGCGCTCGCTGACGCCTACTTCTTTAGCGATCTGTTTCTGTGACATGCCTTGTGTCATGTAGAGGTGGTGGGCTTGTTGTTTCTTGTCCATGGTAGAAGGTTTAACCTCTCCCGGCCTCTCCGAAGGAGAGGTGAGGTCGAGTAGTTCGTGCTTTTGGGGACAAAGGTTGGATGAATATGTGGGAGGGCAAAAACGGGAATCTGTGATACTACGAAAAGTGTAGTACCATACTACAGCTACCGTCTTATCATAGATTTTATTTTCGGTCTAACGAGCTGATAATTATTATTGTATAGGTTATTGGTACCTCAACTTTTTTGCAAGTCCGTTTTTGGAGGTGGTGCGAGGAAATATGAGTTTAGATTTTTATGAGTATGCATAGCACTGTCTCACTCATTAAGTAAAATTATTTTTCTCTTTTTTTGAATATTTTTTAATCATATGGTATAATTTTTTTGCTCCTGCGGCAGTGAGTTTTTTGTTTAATTTTTCAGACCTATTCGCCTGAATTATTTAAACAAAACCGACGCGTTCTTCTCGTTGTATTTTGTACATTTATTATACGTATTTTCTTTATAACTGTCTGTTGTTGTTTGTATTAACGGATGGGCTAACTTAGTGTCCGAAAAACAGAATAACCATGCTCCCTGTAGATAAAGAAAAGGATATAATGCTTGCAGAAGATGATTCAGATGAGGTGCTTATTTTTGATACTGCACTTCAGGAATTGCGTTTCCCTTATACGCTGAGGCATGCAAAGGACGGCGATGCTTTGTTTGTATTGCTAAAGGCCAGTATTCCCTACATCCTGTTCCTGGATATCAACATGCCGTGTAAAGACGGGATGGCCTGCATTGCAGAGATAAGAAGCAACAAGGAATATGACCACCTGCCCGTGATCATGTATACTTCTCATTTCGCAGCACGGATCATAGAGGAGTCATTCAGGAAAGGTGCGAATTTATACATCACCAAAACAGCTACCATACAGGAACTGGTGGCCAAACTGAAAAAGATATTTGCCATCGACTGGGCCGACTATGTACATTATCCTCCGAAGAATGATTTTGTGTTGTAATTGTGCTGCTGCTCATGGGGCTTATTAGTTCTTTTTGTGAGCATGTATGCGAGTCTACCACCCCGCCTCGCTACTAACAGCTTCGCTGTTCCGCTCGTCTGCCCCTCCTAAAAACAGGAGGGGAGTTCCGCGAGACGGCTCTCAGTTAAATGCTATAGAATCAGGCATAGACTTTAAGAAACAAAAGATGAACAGCACTGCTTTTTTACATTGAAAAAAAAGTTCCTAATTTCAGGAAAACTAAACATCATGAGAAAACTGATATTCGGAATAAACCTGACATTAGACGGCTGCTGCGACCATACCAAAGGCACTGGTCATGAGGACGTGCATGAATACTTTGCGCAGCTGATGCGGGAGGCCGACACACTGCTGTATGGCCGTAAAACCTATGAGCTGATGGTGCCCTTCTGGCCCGATATGGCAAAGGACCATTCAGGACCTACAAAGTCGATAAACGATTTCGCTGATGCATTTGCTTCTATAGATAACATAGTTGTTTGTTCCCGCACGCTGGACAAAGTGGAAGGAAAAAACACGAGCATCATCAGGGGCAACCTGGAGCAAGAAATAATAAAACTTAAACAACAGCCGGGCAGAAATATTTCGACCGGCGGCGTAGACATTCCCTCGCAGCTGATAGCGCTGGGCCTGGTAGATGAATTCCATATAATGGTGCAGCCAATAATGGCAGGAGCAGGAAGACGCTTTTTAGATGACACCAACTTACCGGAAAGCCTGCAATTGAAGCTTGTAGATTCAAAGGTATTTGACTCAGGGTATGTTGCGCTGCATTATGTGAAATAGTGATGGTGCAGGGATTGTTACTTCTATCCGTGAGCAGTATTTAAATGACTTGAGAAGTTTATTTCTTTACCAGATAATCGGCCAATACGTTCAGTAAGCCATGGTGTGTATCACTACTAACCTTGCCTATTGTTCCGTTGATATTTTCTACAGAAAGCATAGTAAGCATATTCAGTCTGCATACACCGGGAGCCTTTAAGCCGGTTTTTGTAAAATCGGGATGAGTAAAGTCAAGTAACAGGTCAAGATCTTTCTCGTATTGATAAAGGCGGGAAGTAATACCACAAACCAGTACATCACCATATTTGGGAAATTCACGAAGCACTAAAGCCGGACGGAGTTTCTTCTGTTCGTCCTGTGGAAATACTGTGACGATTATTTTTCCTTCCATGCTTTGTATTCAGGGTTGGGTTCTTTTATGTCATTGAGCGTATAGTCAGGCTCATCATCACTATACCCTTTCAGGAAGTTTTTTGCAGCTATATCTTTCCATGCCTGCTCATCGTTTTCTGCTTCTGTTACCACACTTGCACTATTGCCCTGCTTAACCAATCCTTTAGTAATTCTAATAAGGTTGAGTTTCTGCAACTCCATAATGAGCTGCAAAGCCTTTGGGTTTAATATTTCTATGCTTAAAGGTTCCACATAACAAATTTACGAATTATGAGAATAATAAACAAGATAAATGACCATAGCAGCAATATAATCGCTCACAGTAATGCTCATAGCGTTGTAACAGCTGGGCATGGGCAGGTATGCCACCGATAAAAATTATAACCATATATCCCTTTACACACCCTATCCACACCTGTAAAAACCTGACTTTTATTATCCCCTGTTTTACGGTAAATTTGTAGCAGATACTGGTCGTGCTTTCTACTTTGGACTTACGACTTACGACTAACAGCATTAATGAGCGATAATTATATAGTTTCAGCGAGGAAGTACAGGCCGCAAACCTTTGATACGGTTGTGGGGCAGGAGCATATTACCACTACCCTTAAAAATGCCATAAAGAACCAGCACCTGGCACATGCGTTTTTGTTCTGCGGGCCGCGTGGTGTGGGCAAGACCACGTGTGCGCGTATACTGGCCAAGACCATTAACTGCGAAACGCCTACTGCCGATATGGAGGCATGCGGTGTGTGCCCTACCTGTGTGAGCTTTAAGAATAATTCTTCTTTCAACGTCTTTGAGCTGGATGCGGCAAGCAACAACTCTGTAGATGATATTCGTGAGCTTACTAACCAGGTACGCTTTGCCCCTCAGCAGGGCAGGTACAAGGTGTATATAATAGATGAGGTACACATGCTGACTGCGGCTGCGTTCAACGCCTTCCTGAAGACACTGGAAGAGCCACCACCCTATGCTATCTTCATACTGGCCACTACAGAGAAACACAAGGTGCTGCCTACCATACAGAGCCGCTGCCAGATATTTGAATTCAAGAGAATAACTACCCACGATATATCGGACCACCTGCAAAGCATAGCCACCAAAGAAGGCATGATAGCGCAGGAAGCATCCCTTCACGTAATAGCGCAGAAGAGCGAAGGCTGTATGCGTGATGCCCTCTCCATGCTCGACCGTATAGCCAGCTTTACCAATGGTATGCTGACCTATAAGAATACCATGGAGCACCTGAACCTGCTGGATGCGGAATACTACTTCCGCCTTACAGACAGTATGCTGAGCCAGGACGTGGCAAGCACCTTGCTGCTGCTGGACCAGGCACTGGAAAAGGGTTTTGAGGGCGATACCATCATCAGCGGACTGGCAGAGCATTTCCGCAACCTGCTGCTGTGCAAAGATGCACGTATGGCCAAGCTACTGGACGTGCCTAACGACCACAAGCCCATGTATAATGAAAAGGCCAACCAGACGCCTCCTTCATTTATACTCTCTGCGCTGAACATAATTAACGACAGCGAGCTGCAATACAAGAACGCTACCAATAAGCGCCTGCATGTGGAGATGTGCCTGATAAGGCTATGCTTCCTGCTGCAGTCAGTATCAGGGCAACAGGCTGAGGCCGGTGATTTAAAAAAAAACTCTAATAGTGTAGGAGCTGCACCTGCAGCACCGATAAATAATACACCACCACCTGCTCCTTACCAGCCGGTAGCTGCAGCGCAACCAGTGGTACAGGAGCCTGCCCCGCAACCGGTGCCGCAGGCTGCTCCAGCGCCACAGGTAGTAAAGTCGGCAGCACCCCCACCCCCTGCCCCGGTAATGGAACGGGCGGTACCGCCGCCACCGTCTAACAACCGCAGGCTGAGCATGAACATGCTCTCCGGTATAGATGAGGCTGCAAGCGATGTGGCTGCCAACCAGAGCAGTGTACCTAAAACGCTTAGCATAGAAAGGGCAACAGAGCTGTTTGAACAATACAAAAAACACCTGCAGGAGACGGATAAAACGGTGATCTATGCCCAGTTCAAAATGATGAAGCTGGAGGTATACCCACCGGACGAGGTGCGCATCATATCGCCTACCAACCTGATAGATATGTATGCCAAAGAACAGCGTACATCGCTTATAGATTTCTACCGTGAGCAGACAAAGATGATCGTGCGTATAACTATGGAGGTGCAGGAAGATGAGCAGATGCTGGCCGAGCTGAAGAAGAACGCCGTGCTGAGCAAAAGCGAGGTATTTGATGTGATGGCGAACAAAAACCCGAACCTGGCAAAGCTGAAGGATGGGTTGGGGATGCAGATAGAGTATTAAACCCCAAAACTCAAACCCCCAACCCCTAAAGGGGAGCTGCTCTTGTTGCGTGGAACTTATGGTTGGAATTGGGTATGGTTTTGTTGGGTTAATGGTGGGGACTTATTAACTAATTAACATTTTAACTAATTAACTAACTACCCAATTGACTAATTAAGCAATTAGACTTACTTTTGACTTTTAAAATACAGAACAATATTTATGGCGGAAGCGGTACGTATGCCTTTGTTGAGTGATACAATGAAGGAAGGTGTTATAGCAGAATGGCACAAAAAAGTAGGCGACACAGTAAAGTCGGACGATATAATAGCGGAAGTGGAAACTGATAAGGCGACCATGGAAGTGATGCCTTATGTAGATGGTACACTGCTGTACATAGGCGTAGAAAAAGGAAAAGGCGTGCCTGTGAACGGCATTATGGCAATAATAGGTAAGCCGGGCGAAGACTATAAGTCTATACTGGATGCGGAAGGCGGTGGCGCAAAGCCTGCTGCTGAGGCCGCGCCGGCACAACCGGCCGCAGAACAGAAACCGGCCGCTGCCCCTGCAAAGGAGGAAGCTAAGCCAGGTGCTGATGCTGCTGCACCGGCACCTGCCGAGCAACCAAAACAGGAAGCTCCTGCACAGGCAGCACCTGCTGCTGAAGCTGCCCCGGCACAAACCGGTGACGACCGCGTGAAAGCATCTCCGCTGGCCAAGAAACTGGCTGAGGAAAAAGGTGTGGACATACACGAAGTAAAAGGCAGCGGTGATAATGGAAGGATCATAAAGAGGGATATAGACAGTCACACACCGGCTGCGGCAGGTGCACCAGCACAGCAGGGCGCGAAAGCTCCGGCAGCAATGCCTGTGGCTCAGCCTGCAGGTGTGGAAGGCCATACAGATACACCGTTGACACAGATGCGCAAGATCATTGCGAAGAAACTGTCTGACAGTATGTTCACAGCACCGCACTTCTACCTGCGTATGACCATTACTATGGACAAGGCGATAGAAGCACGCAAGGCCATCAATGACATGTCTCCCGTGAAGGTATCATTTAACGACCTTGTAATTAAAGCATGTGCTATAGCGCTGCGCAGGCATCCTGCGGTAAACAGCTCATGGATGGGTGATTTCATCCGCCAGAACCACCACATTCATATAGGTACAGCAGTAGCTGTAGAAGAAGGCCTGATAGTACCTGTGATCAAATTTGCTGATCAGAAATCTCTGTCGCAGATAGCACAGGAAGCAGGCAGCCTGTATGAAAAAGCACGTACCAAGAAGATACAGCCTGCAGAGTTTACGGGTAATACATTTACTATCTCTAACCTGGGCATGATGGACATAGATGAGTTTACAGCCATCATCAATCCACCGGATAGCTGCATACTGGCGGTAGGTAAAATAACACCTACTCCGGTAATAGAGAACGGCCAGGTAGTGACTCGTCAGCTGATGAAGCTGACACTGAGCTGCGACCACCGTGTAGTAGACGGCGCAGTAGGATCCCGCTTCCTGCAGACACTGAAAGCACACCTGGAAAACCCGGTGACGATGCTTGTGTAATGATACTGGGTACTGGATGCTGGTTTCTGGATGCTAGATACTCGATATTAGATACTTGATAAGAATGACAAAGCCCCGATATTCGGGGCTTTGTCATTTATGGTTTATGTCAACTCAAGAGCCAGCTTCAAAAAATAATACGGACATCCAGTATCAAGTATCGAGAAACCAGCATCCAGCCTTAAGCTAAAGATGCAGACAATAAAGTCTTTTCGCAATTGAACAGCTTGCCTACGAGGCATTCTGCATGTGCTTGTTCTGCTAATTTTTTAAAGTCATCGTTAGAGATGTTCGGCACATTGCCTTTTACGGTCAATTCGCTTTTAGTGATCACACCGTTGTCAAGAGTGATGTCGCATTTTGTTTCCAGCTCTGTAGGTGTGAAACCTGCACCACCAAGAAGGAAAGACAGCTTCATTGTATAGCAGCCCGCGTGAGCAGCAGCTATCAGCTCTTCAGGGTTGGTACCTACGCCATCTTCAAAACGGCTTTTGTAGGAATACTGAGTTTTATTGAGTGTAGTGCTTTGTGAAGTAAGGTGGCCACTGCCCTCTTTGCCTGAGCCGTTCCATACGGCGGTAGAATAACGTTTCATGTGTATCTGTTTTTAAAAATTGAGTAGCAAAGATAAGGGTAAGGAGGTGTAGTGCCAATGAGCGCACATTATATTAGTGTCAAAATGAGGTGAAACTACTTTTTGAATGGTAATATTTCAGATGTAACCCCAAATTCCTAATTCCACCTTATCTTAGCCGCATGCAAAAAATACTGATCGCCAATCGTGGTGAGATAGCTATGCGGGTAATGCGCACAGCAAAGGAAATGGGCATAAAAACAGTAGCTGTATTCTCTGAGGCGGACAGGAACATGCCTTTTGTGCGTTATGCAGATGAGGCAGTTTGTATAGGCCCTGCCCTATCGGCACAATCGTACCTGCATGCAGAAAAGATCATTGAAGCTGCATTGAAAACAGGTGCGCAAGGTATACACCCCGGTTACGGGTTCCTGAGCGAGAATGCGTCATTCTCTAAAGCGGTAACAGATGCGGGGCTGATATTCATAGGTCCGTCTGCTCACTCCATAGAGATAATGGGCAGCAAGATAGGCGCTAAGCAGGCGGCCAAGAAGTTTAACGTACCTATGGTGCCCGGCACAGAAGAACCACTGAAAGATATAGAAGAAGCCAAAAAGATAGCTGAAAAAATAGGCTTCCCCATACTGGTGAAAGCATCGGCAGGTGGCGGTGGTAAGGGTATGCGTGTGGTAGAGAACGCCGCAGAATTTGAAGAGCAGATACGTGCCGCAAAGAGTGAAGCCCTCAATGCATTTGGAAATGATGATGTATTTATAGAGAAGTATGTAGCCGCACCAAAGCATATAGAGATACAGCTGATGGGCGACCAGCACGGTAATTATGTATACCTGTTCGAGCGGGAGTGCAGCATACAGCGCAGGCACCAGAAACTGATAGAGGAGGCACCAAGCAGTTGCCTGACGCCGGAAGTAAGAAAGGCAATGGGCGAATGTGCCATAGCTGCAGCGCAGTCGTGCAACTACTATGGTGCAGGTACGGTAGAGTTCCTGGTGGATGAACAACTGAACTTCTACTTCCTGGAGATGAACACCCGCCTGCAGGTGGAGCATTGTGTGACGGAAATGATAACAGGCATAGACCTGGTAAAAGAGCAGATAAATGTAGCCCGTGGCAACAAACTTTCCTTTACACAGGATGACCTGAAGATAACGGGACATGCCATAGAACTGCGTGTGTGTGCAGAAGATCCGTTCAATAACTTCCTGCCGGACACCGGCAAGCTGGAAATGTACCAGCCACCAAAAGGCCCGGGTGTGCGTGTGGATGATGGTTATGAAGAAGGCATGGATATACCTATATTCTATGACCCGATGATAGCCAAGCTGATCGCCTATGCAAGTACCCGTGATGAGGCTATAGACCGCCTGTGCAGGGCCATAGATGAGTATTATATAAAAGGCATACAGACCACGCTGGAGTTTGGCAAATGGGCTGTGCAGACGGAGCCTTTCCGTTCGGGTAACTTTGATACCAAGTTCATAGAAAAGTACTTTAAGCCGGAATACCTGTACCAGGATGATGCAGCAGTGGAGGAAGTTGCCGCTTTACTTGCCGCACAGGTATGGGGACAGGAGAAGAAACAGAGTGATGTAGCAGCAGTGCAGTCCGGTAGTGTGAGCAAGTGGAAGATTAACCGCAGATAATTATTATTTAAGATAATTTCACATTGATTTTTGATAAAAAATCAGGATATTTGTTAACAACATAAAACACAACGGCCATGGCAAACGAAAATGATAATATAACTCCTGAAAATAACGACCAGCCAGAGAAGAAACATACATGGCTGGGTGATATGCTGGAGAAGATAGATACAGACTTCCCATTATCGGGTGGTGAATCAGACGAAGACCTGGAGCCTGAAGATGATTCGGATGAGCGCATAGAACCCGATGGCCCTGAGGAAATGGAAAAGAACGAAGAAAAAGGCGATAGCAAATCATGGTTTGGCCATATGCTGGACAATGTAGATACTGACTTTCCACTGTCTGGTGGTGAAGAAGAGGACGATAAATAAGAGCACCACAAACTTATTGACAATGCCCATAATACTGCTCGCAGGTTATGGGCATTTGTGTGTTAAGACTGTTTTTCGCGCAGCTGTTTCCGCTTGCAATTATAAGATGTTCTCTCGCAAAGGCGCAAAGCCGCAGAGGTTTATGTTTAGTTTTTAAGCTCGCAAATAAAATACCCCGTTCCGATGTAATTTCTTTGATTGAACTGTATCAAGGTAAATACCGGTCGCAGACCGGGTGGACTTGTAGACACGGTTGATCCTTCGGAACACCCGCGCCAGTGTGGAATAGCAACGCCCATAATTTTTAGAATTATGGGCGTTGTTTGTTAGTGTTAGTTGGTTACAGCCACTTTTCATAAAGTAGTCTTGTTACTACATACTCTTCTTCCTCCAGGAACTGGCGCATGTTTGTGTTGTTTACCAATGTGAACCTGACGATACGTTTGATGCCCTGGTTAATATAATGCCGTTCCAGTGTTTCATTGAGCATCCTGTATATGCCCACCCTCCTGTATTCCTCTGATACGAAACCGTCGCTTATATACAGCTCTTTGCCTTCGTGTATCTCTATGCGGCTATCGTCCTGCTCTTCCACATAACCGAATATGAAACCTACAGGTACACTGTTGACATAGGCAAGCAGGCAAAGGCCCTCGCATTCCTCCTGCATTTTTATTACATGACGCATATAGCTGTTCTCTATATCAGGCCATAAGGCTGTTTTGTTATGCAGGCTATGTTCATGCAGATGCAAGAGGTGCATCAACCCGGAAATTACATTGTAATGTTCTTTTATTTGTATGGGTAGTATCTCAATATTTTCCATAACTGTGTTTTGATACATTAAATCTTGTTAGCCTAAAACAGGAGCTCAGTCGATAGCTAAAAGTAAAACATCTTCGGTAAATACTTTATGTTTATTCAGTCTTTTCAATTTAGTATCTTAGCGGGCAGAATTTCCCCTACCTCATTCGCAGGCAGGCTTTTAACTTTAACCATAAATGAAAGTACAATTATTCATCCCTTGTTTTGTAGACCAGTTATACCCGGAAACGGGCATGAATATGGTAAAGGTGCTGGAAAAGCTGGGATGTAATGTGTCTTACAACACGAAACAGACCTGCTGCGGACAGCCTGCATTCAATGCCGGCTACCAGGATGAGGCTAAGTCTGTGGCTACCAAGTTCCTGCATGATTTTAAGGAGAATACCTATATAGTAAGCCCGAGCGGTTCATGTACAGGGTATGTGCGGAACTGCTATGATAAGCTGTTTGACAACAGCTCAGATCATAACCTGTGTAACCAGGTGATCAATAATACATTTGAATTCACGGAGTTTATAACTAAGGTGCTGAAAGTGGATAACATAGGCGCTACGCTGAATGGCAAAGCTACCTATCATGATGCATGTGGTGCACTAAGGGAATGCGGTATAAAAGAAGCGCCACGTAAACTACTGAGTAATGTAACAGGACTGGAGCTGGTGGAGATGAAAGAGTGTGAGACCTGCTGTGGGTTTGGCGGTACGTTCGCCGTGAAGTTTGAGGCGATATCTATAGGTATGGCACAGGTGAAGGTGAGGAGTGCACTGGAGACGGGAGCACAATATATAATTACGACAGACGTGTCATGTATGATGCATATGCAGGGATATATCAATGAGAATAAGTTTCCGATAAAGACGCTGCATATTGCGGATGTGTTGGCGATGGGATGGTAGCTTCTTAAGTTAAAAGTGAGAAGTTAAAACCTCAAAGTGGATTTTAAATTAGAACTGAAAATATTAAAGAGTGAAAATAGCTTTTAAGTTAAAACCTCAAAGTGGATTGTAAATTATAGAAGAAATCTTACATAGAGAATGCCTAGCGATATTAAATACAGATGTTATCACTTTTCGATAAACACAGTTAAGTATCTGAAAGGTAAAAAGTGGGATTCCTTTAGCTTAATAGTTGTCAAGCAGGTTATGCGCTCTGCAATGTCAGTAGGTGCAAATGTTGTAGAGGCACAGAATAGTTCTACAAGAACAGAATTTAAACGTTTTTATGAAATTGCATTAAAATCGTCAGCTGAAACGACTTATTGGTTGTGTATTCTTCGTGATGGGTTTGATTGTAAAGAAGATGATATTGGATTATTATTAAAAGAATCGACTGAAATATCAAAAATATTAGGTGCATCGGTTCTATCAATTAAAAAAGGAATAAAGTGATGATGTAAATGAACTTTACTAAACACACTTTTAGGTTTTAACTTTGAACTTTTAACTTAACTAATGGCAGAATTAGAAAATCAATATAACGAAGACAGTATAAAATCGCTGGACTGGCGGGAGCATATACGTTTGCGTCCGGGGATGTATATAGGCAAGCTGGGTGATGGCAGCAGTGTGGATGATGGTATCTATGTACTGGTTAAAGAGGTAATGGATAACTGTATCGATGAGTTTGCCATGGGACAAGGCAAGCGCATAGAACTGATCATAGCTGAAGGCAGTGTGACCATACGTGACTATGGCCGTGGTATACCACTGGGTAAGGTGGTAGATGTGGTGAGCAAGATAAACACCGGCGCCAAGTATGACAGCAAGGCCTTTCAGAAGTCTGTAGGGCTGAACGGTGTGGGTACTAAGGCGGTGAATGCACTGAGTAAGTATTTTAAGGTTGCGGCATTTCGTGAAGGGCGTACCAAGGTAGCCGAATTTGAAAGAGGTATACTGACAAAAGAACATAAAGAGGCTGCAAGCACGGAGCCGAACGGTACATTGGTGAACTTTACACCGGATGAAACTGTTTTCCGTCACTATCACTTCCTGCATGAATACCTGGAGAACCAGGTATGGAACTATTGCTTCCTGAATGCGGGATTGCTGATACACTTTAACGGCAGAAACTACGTATCGAAGAACGGTTTGCTGGACCTGTTGACCCGCAAGACGAACGTAGACAACCTGCGCTACCCTATCATACACCTGAAGGGTAATGATATAGAAGTGGCGCTGACCCATACCGGCGATTACGGAGAGGATATCTATTCATTTGTGAACGGACAGCATACTACGCAGGGCGGTACACACCAGGCTGCTTTCCGTGAGGCATTTGTAAAGACGGTAAGGGACTTTTTTAAGAAAGACTATGACGCATCGGACGTAAGGCAGAGCATAAGCGCTGCTGTATCTGTGCGTGTGCAGGAGCCGGTATTTGAATCGCAGACGAAGACAAAGCTGGGCTCACAGTACGTGTGGGAAGGTGGCCCGTCTATGAAAGCGTTCATTGGGGACTTCCTGAACAAAGAGCTGGACAATTACCTGCACAAAAACCCCTCTGTAGCTGATGCGATGAAAAAGCGCATAGAGCAGAGTGAGCGTGAGCGCAAGGAACTATCAGGCATACGTAAGCTGGCTAATGAGCGTGCTAAGAAAGCCAACCTGCACAATAAGAAACTACGTGACTGCCGCATACACCTGAACGATGATGCACCGGCAAAAGGACGTGATGAATACAATTTAAAACAACAGGAATCTACTATATTTATTACCGAGGGTGATTCTGCGAGCGGATCTATAACCAAGAGCCGTTCTGTGGAGAGCCAGGCGGTATTCAGCCTGAGGGGTAAGCCGCTTAACTGCTATGGCCTTACCAAGAAGGTGGTGTATGAGAACGAAGAATTCAACCTGCTGCAGCATGCACTGAACATAGAAGAAGGGCTGGAAGGGCTGCGCTATAACAATATAGTGATAGCTACCGATGCCGATGTGGATGGTATGCACATACGCCTGCTTATCATGACTTTCTTCCTCCAGTTCTTCCCTGACCTGGTGAGGGGTAATCATATTTATATACTGCAGACTCCCCTCTTCCGTGTGCGCAACAAGACGAAGACCATTTACTGCTACAGTGATGAAGAACGCCAGCGTGCGATACACGAGATAGGTGCCAAGGCGGAGATCACCCGATTTAAAGGTCTGGGTGAGATAAGCCCGGAAGAGTTTGCCCAGTTCATAGGACAGGATATGCGTAAAGACCCGGTGCTGATAAGCCAGGACGCGCAGATACAAAAACTACTGGAATACTACATGGGCAAAAACACACCGCAACGCCAGGTGTTCATCATTGACAACCTGCGTGTGGAGAAGGACCTTGCTGAGGAGTTGGGTGTTGAGGTTGGGTAATGAAAGGTTAGTTCTTATTTTTTAGTGGCACCTCCTTTGGTGCCATTATTTATTTATACAAATAATCAAGTGATTAAAACGAATTCGGCGAAAAACAAATAATGTCACCCCTTCGGGGCTTCTTATGGTTACTTATCTGTTTTTCTATAATAATGTCATCCCTTCGGGATTGTAATTGCAATTTTTGTAATTTTAAGATATGGAAGTACATGAAGCTGCCCCGGCCTATGGCAAGCAGTATATAACCATAGAGGAATACCTGGAAAGGGAAAATGCATCTGTTGAAAAGCATGAGTACTACAAGGGGGAGGTGTTTGCTATGTCGGGCGCTAAGGGACAGCATATTATCATCTGCAGGAACCTGATGGTGTCGCTGGGTACTAAGCTGAAAGGAAAACCTTGCCAGCCATATGGCAGTGACATGAGGATACATATACCTGCCAATTCATTATTTACCTATCCTGATCTTTCTGTCATTTGCGGAGACCCGGAATCTACGAATGATGACGACCTGAATTTTCTAAATCCAACAATCATATTTGAAGTATCGTCGCCTTCTACACGTAACTATGACCGGGAAAATAAATTCAAATTGTACCGTGATATTCCTTCCCTGATAGCGTATATACTAGTCGATTCTGAATCAGTTCATGTAGAGGCTTTTAGTATTAACGTTGTTAATAAATGGGAGCTTACTGAGTATAAGAATGTAAATGATATACTCCAATTAGGCAGCATACAGACCTCTATAGCTGTAGGCGATATTTATGATGGTACCAAGGTAATAGCTTGAATACTACACTAACATACCGGTCTGGGTCGATAAATGACCTTCAACAACTAAAGGAGTTAGGCATAGCCGCGTTCGGTACTCATGCAGCAGTACTCACACCTGACAACTGGGTGTTGATGGAACGTAACCTTCACGACGAGACGCGGTTAAGGGAGCTTATTGCCATGTCTGACGTATTTGTATGCGTAGATGGTGAGCTTATAGTTGGTATGGCCTACCTGGTACGTAAAGGGAATCCTACCCATGTATATCCCGCATACTGGTGCTATGTGCGGATGGTAAGCGTGCACCCTGAATACAGGGGCAATGGTATATGCAGGCAACTAATGAAACAATGTATAGCAAAAGCGATTGAGAATGGTGAAACTGTAATGGCGCTGCATACATCAGAGATCATGAACGACGCGAGGCATGTTTATGAGTCCATGGGATTCCAGTTAGTAAAAGAGCTTACTCCTGTTTTCGGATTACGGTACTGGTTGTTTCGTTTGGATATATAGTTATATCACCCCTTCGGGGTTCATTGAGTTTTCGCTTCTATTCTATAATAATGACAACCCTTCGGGTTTGAACGGTGCTGTCATTGGTACATATCTTATTCCAGCGTCAATTAGTTTGTTTATATAGCTACCCCTTGTTTTTTGTACATGACATTGATGATCTTACTGGAGCTTCTCCATTCGAATACATGAACAAACCAGAGGGTGATACCTACGAGCCGGGATGATGGCTGTACAATATTCTTTGCCAGGCCGTTAATTACAGTGTCACGGGTGGCAATACATGTGGCATATTGCGCTACCGGTTGTTTGGCCAGATCTTCGGCAAAGCACCATGCGCCATCGCGGGCGCTATCTATGGTAAACCCGATGAGCATTTCATTGTTATCGGTAGCGTGCAGGCCAAGTAATGATAATAGTGGTGAGACACGATTAAGATTACGGATCACTTCATATACCATTGCAGCAAGTACCGTATTGATAGCATTGAAGTCTTTTTGTATGTCGTGAATGCTGCCACCTGCCATCACTTCTACTGCTGCTATGCCGAGGTCGAGGTTGATATGAGCGTTCATGCCTACCAGCAGGTGCTGCAATACTATGGTAGATCGTTTAGGTGTAGCATTGAATGCTGTGGCCCAGGATGTGGTAGGCGCCTGTTTATTCTTCCACTGATCGTAAGCTGTAATGTAACGGTTTGCAAATATGACATCAAGGCGTTCCATGCGGGCATTGTCCTCAAATTCATTGCTGAGTATACCCTTCTTTACCCTGCAGGTAACGCTGTGGTACAACGCCGCAAAATAGCCGGCGCTGCTACCAGTCTTACTGCAATCTTCTATTATTGCTTCCAGCCGGGTTATTACTTCGTCAATGGTCTTTGCGGGCATATGGCCTGATTTTTTTATCAAGATAGAGAAATTAATCAATTTGCTGGTGTTGTGCCTCATAAGTATCGAAAAGCGTGAGTGAAATCTCTCGCAAAGGCGCAAAGCCGCAGTTTATTATGTTACGTTTTTAAGCTCGCCAGGGTATACCGTAATCTCAGAAGCCTGATCTATATTAACCCATTTTATACAATAAAATGAGGTATAGCCAGTTTATAAAGTATATGGTGAAAACTCCCCCTTTCCGACTTGGTACTTTTGCCTATTTTCGCAGGATGAAGTATCTTATTCTCTTTATTACCATACTTGTATCATATAGTGCGACAGCACAACCGAAATGGCAGCAGCATGTGGACACCAAGATAGATGTGCGGCTGGACGACAGGAAGCATGTGCTGGACGCTTATGAGGAACTGACCTATACCAATAACTCGCCCGATACGCTGAAGTTTATATACATGCACCTGTGGCCGAATGCCTATAAGAACGACCATACACCAATGGCCAGGCAAATGGACCTGAACGGCAGCAAAGCCTTTTATTATGCAAAACCTAAGGACAGAGGATATATAGACAGCCTGCAATTTACTGTAGATGGCCATAGTGCAGAGTACTACAGCTCTGAAAACGCTCCGGATATAGCCCGTATAGACCTGCAAAAACCATTGCTGCCCGGAAAGAGTATCAAGATCACTACTCCGTTCAAAGTGAAGCTGCCTAAGGTGTTTTCGCGTATGGGGCATACAGGACAGGCCTATTATATATCGCAATGGTTCCCCAAGCCGGCGGTGTATGATACGAAGGGCTGGCACCCTATTTCTTACCAGGACCAGGGAGAGTTTTTCAGCGAGTACGGTTCTTATGACGTGAACATAACCCTGCCGACCAACTATGTGTTGATGGCCACAGGTAACTGCATGGACGTAAAGGAAAATGCACGGATGGATGAGCTGGCTAAAAAAGAAGTACCTAAAGATTCACTAGGCTATGATCCTACCCCGGCAAGTGACCTGGAAATGAAAACCGTTCACTATCATGAAGATAATATACATGACTTTGCATGGTTTGCTGATAAGCGCTGGGTAGTAAGAAAGGATACGGTATACTCGCCGGGTAACGGGCAACTGGTTACTACGTGGTCGGCATTCATGCCATCTTACCAGAAAGAATGGCTGAAGGCAAATGGTTACCTGAAAGAAACGGTGCTGCACTATGGCAAATGGATAGGCCAGTATCAATACAAAACTATTAAGGCTGTGCTTGGTGACCTGCGTGCAGGCGGTGGTATGGAATACCCTACGATAACGGTGATCGACAAGTCGGACAGAAGCAGCCTGAAGACGGTGGTGATACATGAGGCAGGGCACAACTGGTTTTATGGTATGCTGGGCAGCAATGAACGCGACCATGCATGGATGGACGAGGGGCTGAATACCTTTTACGAACAGAAAACTACCAGGGACCTGAACCACGATACATTAGGTAAAAAGAAAGGAGCACTCAATGAGACGCTATTGTATTATCAGAACGTAGCAACGCATATTGACCAGGCGATAGATGAGACCTCGTCTAACTTTACAAAGCTGAACTACGGGCTGGACGTGTATTACAAAAGTGCACTGGTGCTGAGATGGCTGGAACAATATATGGGCCCGGAAAATTTTGAAGCAGGCATGAAGGAGTATTATGACAAATGGCATTATCACCATCCATACCCCGAGGACTTCCGTGTGATCATGGAGCGCCATGCCACAAAGCCTGTGGGCTGGTTCTTCGATACTATCCTGAACACAACAAAGAGAATAGACTTTACGATAGTAAAAGCCAAAGTGAATGGCAATAAAACAGAGATGACCATACGTAACAATACAGGCGTATCGTCGCCAGTGCTTATAGATGTGTATACCAAGGATAGCATAACAAATACTGTATGGACACCACCTTTTGCACATACTGCGCATATAACAGTGCCGGGCAGCGAATGGAGCAGGATGAAGATAGACAATGATGTGCCAGATGGGAAGTCTGCCAATGATGTGTACAGAAGGCATGCGCTGTTTCATCATTTTGGTGTAAAGCTGAACCCTTTTGCAGGGCTGAACAGAGCTGAAAAGGACAAGGTATTCCTGTCGCTGGCATGGGGACGCAACAGGTATGATGGCTTTATGCTGGGCATACTGCTGCACAACCTAACCATACCTGAGAACCGTTTCCGCTTTGCTGTTGCTCCGCTGTACGGCTTTAACTCCGGTGCTGTAAACGGTGCAGGATCTGTAGGCTATGTGTGGTACCCGGAAAATATATTCAAAGAAGTGATGCTACAGGCAGATGGCAAGACGTTTCACAATAACAAGACGTCAAGGAACCTGCCATCGGCCATATACGGGTCTTATACCAAGGTGGCACCGTCGCTGAGCTTTACATTTAATGAGCATAACCCGCTCAGCACAGTGAGCCGTACGCTAACGCTTAAAGCCTACAATATTACTGAGAACAATATAGATACCAGCACTGTTGCGGGTATAACAGGACCTATTATACCTAAGCTGAAAACAGAAAGCAATATGTATGGACTGGTACGTTACCTGCATAAGAACGAACGTACCTATAATCCGTTCGACTACAGTGCAGAAGGACAAATGGGGAAGGATTTTGCCAAAGTAAACGTGGAAGGCAATCTTCGCATAGACTATAACACCAAGAACAAGGCGCTGTATGTAAGGGGGTATTTAGGTAAGTTCTTCCCGATAACAAATACGGTAGCTACCAACACAAAGTATGAGCTGAACGCCAGCTATTCAGGTGTTAATGATTACCTGTATGATGGTACTTACTATGACAGGAATGGCCTGAACGGAAAGGAATCACAGCAGGTATCTATACAGGAAGGTGGCTTTAAGGTGCCGGTATTTAACAACGCAGCACGCAGTGATAACTGGATGGCTACAATAAACCTGAAAACAGACCTGCCGCTTGGCAAGCTGCCTATCCGCCTGTTCTTTGATGCGGGGCTGATACCGAATGCTGCGCCAAGCATTACCAACACCAGCCAGACTACCCTGCTGTATGATGGTGGTGTAGAGGTATGGCTGGTGAAAGATATTGTAGCCGTGTATGCGCCGCTGATCATGAGCAATGACTTTCAGAATTACATCGTTAACACCTTTGGCAGGAAGAACATGTTTGTGAGAAGCCTGTCATTTACTGTGCAGCTGCAAAACATCAACTGGCTGAAAACGCCTTCGAGGTTGCTGAAGAGTGCGACCAATTAACAAGTTTTGTGCAAAAGACCTGTTGGACATTTCAAGTACACCTATTATGAATTTTGGCTAAAGCCTAAGTGTTATTTGTTTTTTGTCCCCGACCTAAAGGTCAGGGCTACCGGTACATTTGTGCATCTTTGTTGCTTAATTTTTATAAATACCTGCATGCAGGTATTTATTTAATGGGCGAACATATAGATATTTGTACTGAAAAAACTGTTATGACCTACTTTGAAAAAACGGCTGCCCGCACTATTGTTGCACTATTGCTTGCTTTTATTTTCAGCACTACCGGCCACAGCCAAGCTAAAGGGTATTGTGCAAGTGGCGACTGTGAAAACGGATTTGGTGTGCTGGTAGATACCAGCTCTGATGCGTGGATACAGGTACATGTGGGCACGTTCAGGAAGAAGCGTTTTGAGGATACGGTGACTACTTATGACCTGAGCAAAATATATAATTTTGAGGCCATGAGGCGCAGCTATCATAAAAGCAACCGGAAAGTAATAAACATGCTGCTCAGCAACCCGGACAATGAAAGCGTATACTCTTATGACCAGGACCCATACAATAAAAGCATACACCTGAGATGTGGCTGGCTGGACTACAATGGCGCTGTAAAAAATAAATACCCGGAAGGGAAAGGAACACTGACCTATGATATAGACAGAAGGCGATATGATTTTGATGGCAAAAAGCCCACTATCGATCGTTTTGTCGGGAATTTTAAGCAAGGTAACCCGGACGGATTTGGCAGGCTGTATTATACAAATGGGAAATCGGACTCAGTAGAGTTTAGTGATGGTATTATTGTATGGCCGGTGACACCTGATGAGAGCGCATTTAAAGAAGGCTGTATCAGCGGTGATTGCAAGAACGGCTGGGGAACCTACGTGTGGACACACAACCAGCTCTACAAATATGAAGGACTGTGGAAAGACGGGATACCTGCAACATTCGGAACATTGTTTTATATAAATGGTGAAATGTATATTGGCCAGTTCAGTAATGCAGGCACCTATAATGGCTGGGGTATTCACTACAGTTATCCCGGCATCAGTGAAACAGGCTTTTTTGTAAATGGGGTATATAAAGAAGAACTAAGCTATACCAGCTCTATAGACCATTCAAAAGGAAGGACGTGGGATGCATTTGAAAAGTACCAGCGGGAACAAATTTATGAGGCAGTAGGACACGCCGACCATAATGCTGTTACGGAAGTAAAACAATGGAGTGGAGACAAATGTAATGCGTGCAAAGGCACAGGTAAAGTAAAGTCTGATTTTCCGTGCAGGTGGTGCAAGGGCAGCGGACATAGAAAATCGACAACTTACAGGGCTTCGGACCAGACCGTAAAAACAGACTTTCACAGTGATGGGTCAAGTACAAGGTATTATATACCGCAAGGGGTTTCATCAACTGTTTATGATTGTGACCGATGCCATGGTAGTGGTAAAGACCCGATAAAATGTCAGAAATGCTATGGAAAAGGAGTAATACCATAGGCCAGTAAGTGTATAAATTCGGCATAGTATTTGATTTACAACCAGATGCACACCAAACCCCAGATCTATTGAAAACCTGTTTTATCCGCATTGTACTGCTTGTATTATTGTTGTGTGGGATGCCTTACCAACAATATGCTGCTTTCCCTGTGAAGAGTATGAATGCACCTGCAGTTGTTTTAGCTGGCTATTTTGAAAACGGAGGAGTGCAGCCTCATAGTCCTGTTGACAGTGTTGCTCATTTCCATAAAAATGCACCGCAGGAGTATCATAAAGGCACTGCTATCATTTTGAATGTTATCAGCATCTTCTTTGGAGGTCTTGGAATGCACCGCATGTACTTAGGCTATTGGGGGATGGGCGTTGCCGAACTGCTTGGTATTGCCTGCGCCGTAGCCGGAGCTGCGTTGTTTAGCGTACTCTTTTTCACCGGTTCTTTCGCGTTGATCCCTTTAGCTATTATATGTTTTGGATTATGGTTTACATCTATCGGTGCGCAGATCGTGGATCTGTTTCTTATATGCACAGGCTACCTGAAGCCTAAAAAGGGAGATTTTACCAAGCACAAGAAAGTGCATAGGGAAAAGCTAGGTTGGGGAAAGGACCAGGAGTATCGTACAAAAAGCGGGAAGGAGTGAACAGCTTGTCCTGCCCACCCCTTCCCTAGCCTCCGGATTAATCACACCCACTGCGCCGGAGGATATTTTTGAATACTGTAAAGCTATATCTATACCTGCATATCTGCAAACCCGCTGAAACTGACTTTGCCTGTAGCCACATTGTACATGGACGGCACTATGGCCAACTTATAATCTTCGACAAGTTTCCTAATAATACTGCTTCGGTTAACTATTTCTGACACAGAACTTTCCACATTTAATTTTGCTACGGCAGTAACAAATTCAGGGTTGTTGCTTGTGCGGTCATTTAAAATATGTTTTTCGTTTTCTACTGCCGGTTTTATATGTTCTAATAAACCCGACAGGTATCCCATTTCAACGTGATCGCAGGCTCCCTTTACCGCTCCGCAATTGGTATGTCCCATTACGAGGATCAGTTTTGCACCTGCCACTGCGGTGCTGTATTCCAGGCTGCCCAAGATACCGTCGGTCACTACGTTGCCTGCTATACGCAAGCTAAAGATATCACCTAAGCCCTGGTCAAACACGAGTTCTGATGAAACACGAGAGTCCATGCAACTGAGAATAGCGGCGAAAGGCGTCTGGCCATCTTTTGTTTCAGCGATCCGGTTAAGCAAATCTTTATTTATAGGCATGTTATTTATGAACCGGAAGTTACCTTCTTTTAATTTCTGAAGGGCTTCAGAAGGAGTGGTCACCGGTTCTGATTCTAATATCCGATTGTTCATCATAGCGAAGGTTTTTTAAGCGGTGAATTATTTAAGTTATCTTGTAACTGTTTAAGTAGTTTTTTATAGCTTCCTGCCGACCGTTTGGGGACTTCATCTTTATTAATCATTTCGTAGACGAGGTCCCGTTCTTTTGCTGCATCGGGTAATTTGTATGCGTGCCTGAAACCTATTAATGACATATTGATCTGTTTTTCAGCGGCGCGGGTATGGTAGAACTCATTAATGAGATCGAGAATATCGAAATCAATATACTGAGTATCCGATGCGTCAATTATAACATTACTTCCGTTTGGCAAGTTGTTCAGCGTTTCCTTTATGCTGGCCTTATTCAGGAAAGATACTTCCTGGGCAAGATTGAGCTTTATAAGATCCCCATTGCTATAAGTGCTGCGCTGGTAGTAATAAGGTATCCGGATGTTCTGACGTAGTATATAGAAAATGCTGATGAGGATACCAATACCAACACCTTTCAACAGGTCGAGATACACCACGCCGACTACCGTAGCAACGAAAGGAATGAATTGTGTCCATCCGCCCTGCCACATATGCTTGAATACTGTGGGCTTGCAGAGCCTGTAACCAGTAAAAATAAGTATAGCGGCAAGAGCTGCTTTAGGTATCATGTTGAGCAACATTGGTATGCTTGCCGCGCATACCAGCAACAGTACACCATGTATGATCGCAGATGCTTTGGTTTTTGCGCCGGCGTTCACATTTGCCGATGAACGTACGATGACAGATGTAATGGGTAAGCCGCCAAGAAAACCACTGATAATATTGCCTATGCCTTGCGCCTTAAGTTCCTTATCCGTTGGCGTATATCTTTTTAGCGGATCAAGTTTGTCAGTCGCTTCCACGCAAAGCAGTGTTTCGATAGAGGCAACTACGGCAATTACTATACCCGTTTCCCAAACTTTAGGCATGGTAAACCCCCTGAAGTCGGGGAAAGAGAATTGCCTGAAAAAATCAACTACTGTGGCTGCTACCGGTAACTTCACAAGGTGTGAGCTATCGAGCGCCATACCAGGGACATTTGCCTGGAATGCAAGATTTATAAGGGTGCCAAGGATCACCACTAATAAACCAGCAGGCAGCAGCTGCACTTTTTTAAACGCTTTTGTCTGCCAAAGAACCAGCAGCAGCAACCCGATAAGCGATATGATAATGGCTGCAGGTTGTACATTGTGCATAGCTGTTGTTATTGTATTCATAAAGAATCCGTCATCCGCGTCTTCCATAACGGCACCTTTGTTCTTTGCAAAGCCAACGGCGTCAGGTAACTGCTTGATGATAATGGTGAGTCCGATACCAGCCAGCATACCTTCCAATACGCTTGATGGAATATAGTTTGCAATTGCGCCAGCCTTGAGATATCCAAATATCAGCTGTACAACTCCTGCTATAATTACGGAACAAAGGAATATCTCAAACACGCCCATTTGAGTAACGGCTACCAATACAATAGCAGTAAGGCCAGCAGCCGGCCCGCTGACACTGAGGCTGGATGCGCTAAAAAAACCGATCACTATACCACCTACTATACCGGCAACAATTCCGGCAAACAGCGGTGCATGAGAGGCCTGGGCAATGCCGAGGCATAATGGAAGGGCCAGTAGAA
Source organism: Flavipsychrobacter sp. (assembly GCA_025963465.1). Classification (GTDB taxonomy): domain Bacteria; phylum Bacteroidota; class Bacteroidia; order Chitinophagales; family Chitinophagaceae; genus Nemorincola. Next base: position 10,611 of record JAOQAP010000096.1, on the reverse strand, counting down.
ATACTATAAGGCCGGAAAGAAAATCTTTTTTAAAAATCTGAAATGAATATGACGAACCCATAAGATATAAGGTTTGTGTGCATAGCCAAAAGGCAATGCAGGGTGATTGAAACGGATTAAATGCAGCAGAGAGCAGCAGATGCTTTCGCAATAGCTACCGGAGAGAGATGAAGGCAAAAAACTGTATACGAGACTGCAAGGAGCCTATTAAGAAAACCGGGTACAAAAAAGTACCGGATACAGCGGTGCCCTATTAGCAGTTTGGTGGAGGTGATAGAATTTCGGAGACGTAAGATGCAGGTACATCATCAGATGTATTTACCACAAATCCAACGGGTTTTTCCGTGACGCAAGAAGAGGAAAATTTTAAAGAATTGCAGGAAAGAAAATCAAGATATTTAGCAGCGTTATCTGAATCATCGCTATCGCTGTTTTTTACTTCCTCTTCGGTTTGCCCTTTTGCCAATAGCTTACCAAGCACTCTCACAGGTAATACCTGGAAAGAGAAAATGATAATAAACATGACTGCAAGGTGCTTACGCATATGTTGCAAAGAAAGTTCAAAATATGATACACGGCGTTATTGAGAATAATAAAAAAATGTTAAACCAGATTTTTAGCAGGCTGCTCTGATCTGTCATTCTGAGGTCATTTTAAATAATCATTATTTTGACATTGTAATGTAGTTGTGTTTCTTTGCATCTCAATTAACTTCTTGCTCAAATAATGGCTGGTAAAACAAAGCGTGGCGTAATACTGATGAACCTGGGCTCCCCTGATTCTGTGCAGGTGAAAGATGTGAGGGCTTACCTGCGGGAATTCCTTATGGATGAAAGAGTAATAGACTCTCCTTATCTGTGGCGCAGCATTTTGGTAAAAGGTATCATTACCCCGTTCAGGGCACCAAAATCGGCAGAGGCATATAGCGCTATATGGGGCGAAGACGGATCGCCGCTTGTATCTATAACCTACCAGCAACAAAAAGAACTACAGCAGCAGATAAAGGAACCGATAGAAGTAGCTATGCGCTATGGCAACCCTACAATGAAGGCAGCATATGACCGTATACATGCGGCCAACCCTGACCTGGAAGAAGTAGTGTTGTTCCCGTTGTATCCGCACTATGCAATGTCGAGCTACGAAACTGCGGTAGAGCATGCAAAGGCTGTGCATAAGAAAGGCAAGTACCCGTTCAGCATCAGCATCATAAAACCATTTTATAACGATCCGGGGTATATAACTGCACTGGCAGAGAGCATAAAGCCATACATGAATGGCGGACACTTACTGTTCAGCTATCATAGTATACCAGAGCGGCACATACAAAAAAGTGACGTGACCGGCAATCACTGCCTGGCAGCGGCAAACTGCTGTGAGACAGACTCCCCTGCCCATGCGTTTTGTTACCGCCACCAATGCTATGCTACTACGCGACTTGTGACTGAACTACTTGGCATACCGAAAGATAAATACAGCGTTTCCTTCCAGTCGAAACTGGGCAGGTCGGAATGGCTGAAACCATCTACCACGCTGCGTATGGAGCAAATGCCACAGGAAGGGATAAAGAACCTACTGGTAGTTTGTCCGTCATTTGTAAGTGACTGCCTGGAGACACTGGAAGAGATAGGGCTCAGGGAAAAAGAGAATTTTTTGAAAGCAGGTGGTGAATCGTTTACCTTTATTCCGTGCATGAATGTGCAACCTGTATGGATCAATGCAATGGCGGGCCTTATAGGCAATTAGTTCCTATTCTGAATAATCAGCACCTATGATGTACCAATACGTAAAGGCACTTCACATCATTTTCATAGTAACGTGGTTCAGCGGTATGTTCTATATCGTGCGGCTTTTTATTTACAATACAGAAGCTAATGAAAAAGCTGAGCCTGAGAAGGCCATACTAAAGCAACAGTTCAATATTATGATACGGCGGTTGTGGTTTGGCATTACATGGCCATCGGCAGTGCTTACGCTCATTTTTGGCCCGTGGATGTGGTATATGTATGGCACCCTGGATAACTGGCTGGCTATTAAACTGTGTTTTGTGGTGGGGCTGTATGCTTATCATTTTACGTTGCACGCGCTGTATAAACAGCAGGCAAATGGTGTGTTCAAATACTCGTCCGGTCAGCTACGGATATGGAACGAGGTGGCTACTATCTTCCTGATAGCTATAGTGATGCTGGCCGTTGTGAAGCAGGGGCTTAGCGTGGTATGGGGGCTAACAGGCCTGTTCTTGTTTGTCATTTTGCTGATGAGCGCTATTAAGATATATAAGGCCATACGGACTAAAAGCAATACCCAATAGAGCTGAAAATATCTCGCAAAGGCGCAAAACCGCAGTTTCCTGTGTTGTGTTTTAAAGGTCGCTAAGGTGGGCTGTGTAGCGTGATTTTAGTGGTTTGAATGAATCGAAATCCAGTTAACTGCGAATTAACAGGTGTTTTGTTTTCATGAGGATGTTGAGGAAACATTTCCACAGTTTTCTTTACCAGACAATCATATTTAACATTTTATTTATTTTATTTATTAATTGCTATTGTATAATAAGTACAAAATGTATAGATGATATAAAATATTGATCGTCAATATTTTGAGTTAACATTCCTTTTGTATTGTCAAATGGTTACTTGATCGTAATTCCCATTTTTATCTTAACCGATCTTTTCTCGCCCGATTTTTGCAATAGGTAGGATATAAAAGACCCGCTATGTATCAATTCAGGATAAAAAGCCAGGAGGACGGAGGCTACAGATTTGAGCTGGATAACATCAATATTATTTCAGAAGGCTACATTATAGAAAATGGACAGCATGTATTTACCAATCCTAATAAAGCTATTGCGTACTTCAATGTTGAGAACAATATTTATGGCGTTTCAAATGACCCGCTAAGCTTTTTTACTGCCGAAGCATTTTATGACGCTATTAAAGAGCAGTACAATGTTTTCACTGATAGTGAAATGAAGCATACTGCGTAATCCCCGACCCCTAAAGGGGAGTTCCTTTGCGAGTAATTAACTATAATATACTTTGGCCAAAACATTTGCGTGTTTTGGCTTTTTTGTGCCCGGACTCTTCTGCAATAAGCTTTGATCACTTAGTTTTGTGCAAAACATATGTTATGCTTATTGCACCTCCCGCCACGGCTGATTATGGTTTCTATAATGGTTATGTGACCAAAGCACCCAAAACCGATCTTATAACTGCGCTGAAAGAGAATTGGAATGAACTTGAATCTTTTGTTGGAGGACTTAGTGATGAGCAACTCTTGCTGCGATACGAAGCCGGCAAATGGAATATAAAAGAAGTGCTGGCACACCTGATAGATGCCGAGCGCAACTTCTGCTACAGGATCATGCGCATATCGCGTGGTGACCAGGCACAGCTGCCTATGTTTAGTGTACATGAGTTTGTTGTCAACTCATTTGCTACAGAACGATCAAGGGAAAGCCTGATGCATGAACTGGAACTGGTGAGAAAGTGCACCATTGCCATGTATGAAGGCATGCATCCAAGTATGCTGGATAAAACAGGGCCGGCAAGGGATGTTATTATCTCTGTACGTGCATTGGGGTTTGCCATTGCAGGGCATGTAACACATCACGTGGATATTATAAAGGAACGCTACCTTTAAAAGAGTCAGTTATCTTGAATTGGCCGGCTGCACTGCATTGCGGTAGTGGTATGCTCCTGTCTTTATGAAATTGAAGAAGGAGTAATCATTCATATTCTTCAGCTGATCGTAAGTGGGACGGAACCTCCTCATGAAATAACGCAGGCTATCGCCGGTAAGGGCGGTGTACCTTGTAATAACAGTTTCGTTGAAAGTCCTGTCCACATATTTTTCCTTTTCAAAGCGCTCATAGTCTTCCTGGAAACGCCATATCTCCTGGTTCTTCCTGCTTAATGCAGAGAAAGGGCTGGCGACCATATCTATACCGGACATTTTAGGGAAGTCGAGCACGGACTTGTAGAAATCGTGAAAGCGGGTGCTGTCTGCTGAATAGTTGTACCTGTTGGTCTGCTGGGCGAGATTGGTGCTCTTTATATCAGAGAAGCCTCTTTTCATAACGATCCTGAAATAAGACGGGATATAGCCCTGTGGTATACGAGCCCTTACCGTTTTAAAGCCTTCTTTCCTGAATTCGAGTAACTGCCCGCCTGCCGCTGCAATGATGAATGCACCCTGCTCACTAGTGGACACACTGAGCGATGTGTATATGTTTACGATGTTAACGTCTGATATAGGGAGCTTGTCATCATTATCGAGTACCTCGCCTCTTATTGTTTGCGCGGCAGCAGCAAAACTGATAACACAAAAGAAAAACAGGAACAGAGCAGTTTTGCAAGGCATATTGGTTGCTAAATTACAGTTTAAATGATTTTCTGTGATGTAATTTTTGTTAAAATACAGCAGTTAACTTGCCTGTGCGGTGTATATTTGCGGCAATCATGTATTCATTAATAAGAAGTATCCTTTTCAATGTAGATGCCGAGAAAGTGCATTACTGGGTGATGAAACGCCTGACAACAGCTTATTCTATCGGGCCAATGCGTAGTATGCTGAAAGCGGCATTTGTTGTGAAATCGCCATCGCTGGAGCGTAAACTATGGGGTATTACGTTTCCTAATCCTGTGGGGCTGGCTGCAGGTTTTGATAAAGACGCAAAATATACCGATCCCCTTGCCTGCCTGGGTTTTGGGTTTATAGAGATAGGTACTGTTACTCCACGGTCACAGGCCGGTAACCCTAAACCAAGGCTGTTCCGCCTGCCGGCAGACCAGGCGCTCATCAACCGTATGGGTTTTAATAATGACGGTGCTACAGCGGCTGCAGAGCGATTGAAAAAACGTAAGGAACGCATCATTATAGGAGGTAATATAGGCAAGAACAAAGACACGCCTAATGAACAAGCCACGGATGATTATGAAAAAGGATTCCAGGAGCTTTTTGACCAGGTGGATTACTTTGTAGTGAATGTAAGCAGCCCGAATACGCCCGGCCTGCGTGCATTGCAGGATAAGGGCCCGCTGACGGAATTATTGAACAGGCTGCAGGCGCTGAACAGGCAAAAGCCAAAAAGCAAGCCTATACTGCTGAAAATAGCACCTGACCTGACCAATGAGCAACTGGACGATATAATAGACATTATAAAGACCACAAAGCTGGACGGCATAGTAGCTACCAATACCACCATTAGCCGCAGTGGCCTGAAGACACCGGAAAAAGAGGTGACTGAGATAGGCGCAGGCGGACTAAGCGGGGCACCTGCAAGGGAGCGGGCCACAAATGTGATCAGGTACATAAGCCAGCATAGTAATGGCAGTATACCTATCATAGCTTCGGGAGGCATATTTACGGCTGCCGATGCAAAGGAAAAGCTGGATGCGGGTGCATCGCTGGTTCAGGTGTATACGGGTTTTATCTATGAAGGACCAGGCATAGCGAAGAACATCTGCAAGGGCCTTATGAAATAATTGGCTTTTGAGGGCAGTTGTTTGGCATATTATTTGACATTGTTACTTATATTTACCACTCATTTATACAAAAACATGAAAAAAATACTGGTTACGCTCACATTTGCTTTGGGCATGTTTGCCTCAGCATCTGCCCAATATGAAAATACAACCATCAAAATAGGCCAGAAAGCGCCTGAATTAGCCTACCCTAACCCGGAAGGGAAAATGGTAAAGCTGTCTGAGATCAATAAAGGTACTTATGTGCTTCTTGACTTCTGGGCTTCATGGTGCGGACCATGCCGCAGGTCTAACCCGGGGCTTGTAAGCCTTTATAAGGAGTATTCAGGTAAGAAATTCAAGGGTGCCAAGAAAGGCTTTACTATAGCCAGCTTTTCGTTAGATGTTAAAAAAGAATCATGGGTTGCGGCAATTGCGCAGGATGGCCTTACCTGGACACAATTCAGTGACCTTAATCCAAGGCAGTGGGGATCAGCAGCATGTGGTATCTATGGACTTCAGTATATCCCACAGGCTTTCCTGCTGGACCCAACGGGTAAAGTAATAGGCAAGTATAACCACTCTGAAGAGGCTGAAGCGGACATCAAGAAGTTTGTAATACAGTAATTGTAACTATAGTTTGGCTAAATGTATAATTTTTTATACCTTTGCAGCCTTAATAAAATCACGCATGGCAAAACCCATGCATTAAACAACAGCAAAATGAAAAAAGGCATTCACCCGGACGGCTACCGTCTTGTAGTATTCAAGGACACATCTAACGATCATATGTTCCTTACCCGCTCAGCAGCTCCTACAAAGGAAACTATACTTTGGGAAGATGGTAAAGAATACCCTGTAGTTAAGGTCGAGATCTCAAATACATCTCATCCTTTCTACACAGGTAAATCAATGTTCGTAGATACAGCAGGCCGTATCGAGAAGTTCAAGAAGCGTTACGAAAAGAAAGCTTAATTACTTTTACAGTACTAAAGTTATCTGCATAAAAGCTTGCAATAAGCATGAAAAATCCCGACTTTTGTCGGGATTTTTATTTGTACTGATTTCCAACAGGTAGCTTCCTTTACTATAGCTTATGAAGTATATACTTTTTGATGACGTTTCCCGTATTCACTTGTTACCCTTCACCCATACCCGCCCGGTGGCAGATATTCGCTGCGGCATACTTACCATGCGCGAGCGGTGGGGAAAGTACCTGGAGACAACCATTGAGGGAACGCTGACCGAAGGTTACCTGCAGGAAGTGTACCCAATGAATGCAGGTGATGATAATTTTTACGTCAATGGGAATGTGTTTGGGAATGCGGCGTTAGCTACGGCTATATCAAAACTTGCACAAGGACAGAAACTGGTTAAAGGTAGCTTTACACTTGCAGCCCGTCTTGCGGATAACAATCTTACAATAGATACATTTCATCAGCATGTTGCAGCTATGCCATGGGTGGAGTTTGCGGGCGATGTTCATTTCCTTAGCAATGTGTGGGACATATTCTCTCATAATGACAGAGCGATCAAGGAAGACTTTGCTTTGCTTACCAGTGGCAGGAAAAGCGCTGCAATACCTGATGGTGTAACCGTGACGGGAAAGGACAACCTGTTTATAGAAGATGGTGCGCGTATTTATGCGGGCTGTATAATCAATGCTTCTACCGGGCCGGTGTATATAGGCAAGGATGCAGAGGTGCTGGAAGGGACTATGATACGCGGGCCACTGGCTGCATGCGAGCATAGCGTGATAAAAATGGGCGCTAAGATATATGGCGCCACTACCATAGGCCCGGGCTGTAAAACAGGTGGTGAAATAAACAACGTGGTGTTCTTTGCCAACAGTAATAAATCTCATGACGGGTACCTGGGCAATGCAGTGATAGGTGAATGGTGCAACCTGGGGGCTGATACCAACTGCTCTAACCTGAAGAACAACTACGACGAAATAAAGATATGGAGCGAGCAGGCCAACAGGCTGGTACCAACAGGCCTTATATTCTGCGGCCTGCTGATGGGCGATCATTCCAAGTGTGGTATCAATACGATGTTCAATACAGGGACCGTGGTGGGAGTATCGTGCAATATATATGGCGGTGGTTTCCCGGAAAAATTTGTTCCTTCCTTCTCCTGGGGAGGCAGTGATAGCATGGTGACCTACACCTTTGATAAGGCCATGGAAACAGCTAACAGAATGATGGGCCGGCGTGGGCTCACACTGACCGAGCCGGAAATGAAAATGTATCGGTACATTTTTGATAAGAGTACCAATCAATAAGAAATTTTAAAATAATTAAATATATACACATGCGTAAAAAAATTGTTGCTGCTAACTGGAAAATGAACCTGAACCTTACCGAAGGTGCAGAACTTGTCAATGAAATATTCAAGGGTTTACCACCACTCAGCGAGGATAGAAGAGTAGTAATAGCACCACCTTACCTGCACCTGACACAAACGGCAGCACAGCTTACCGGCATGATAGATGTGTGCCTGGGCGCACAGAACTGCTACAGCGAAGCATCAGGTGCTTATACAGGTGAAATATCTGCCGCGATGCTGAAAAGTGCGGAGGTAGATTATGTGATCATAGGGCACTCTGAAAGAAGAGAATATTTTAAAGAAGATGATGCTACCCTTGCAAAGAAAGTAAACCAGGCGCTGATCAACGAGCTGCAGGTGATATTCTGCTGTGGTGAGCCTCTGGAGATACGTGACGCCAATACGCAGAACGCTTATGTGGAAGCACAGATAAAGGCGGGCATTTTTCACCTGAGCGAATTGCAGCTGAAAAATGTGGTGATTGCTTATGAGCCGATATGGGCCATAGGTACTGGACGCACGGCAACAAGTGAGCAGGCACAGGATATGCACGCACACATACGCAGCGTGATAGCCGCCCAGTATGGCGCCGCTGTAGCTGATGATATGCCTATACTGTATGGTGGCAGCTGTAAACCATCTAACGCGGCAGAGCTATTTGCCTGTGCAGATGTAGATGGCGGCCTGATAGGCGGCGCTTCGCTGAAAGCAGCAGAGTTCCTGGGTATAATAAATGCGATGGTGGAAGCATAGAAGTTAAAAAAATTGGTCGAAAATTTTGCAGGGAAGAAATACCTTACTATCTTTGCACTCCCAAATGACCACGGCGTGTTGGTCAATCGGTTAAGACGCCTCCCTTTCACGGAGGAATGACGGGTTCGACTCCCGTACATGCTACAAAAAAAGCCAATCATTTATTTGATTGGCTTTTTGTATTTTACTAAGGGAATTGCAAATCCGAACGAGCGGAAACTAATAATCTGTTATAAATCAACGAAGTTTCACCTGTGGGCCTCTAAGTTTGAATATCTGCAGGACAGTACTATTTAGTACTGAGATAGAATAGTCGACGTTTACGCCATCGTAATCCTCGGGATGACCGCGGTAGTTGGTAATGAAGTAATCGGCTTGGTCAGGTGGGGTGAAGTGTACGCGCTTACGGTCTTCCGGGCGAAGGCCAAGGGTGTTGTTCTCTATGTAGGCCGAAAGATTGCTACAGACGTTTATGTCTTTACGGTTGTCCATTTCGGTAATGTGGTCGAGGGCCTGCTTAAAGCTAAGGCCCCAGTAATCCAGTTCGTAATTCCTGCGGAGGTATTCATCTTCGTGCGATACCAGCTCATTGAAATACAGTTGCTGGAACGGATGATCTTTTACCATAAAGAATACCAGCATAGCTACCTGTAATGCGCATACGCCCTGCACGATCATTTTGTATTTGGCCTGCATGAAGCGGTTGATAAAATATAAGGCAAGCAAAATAAATGGCGGGTAAATAAAGAATACGTGACGCCAGTCGTCATAGACAACCGAGTGCAGGACTATGACACTAAGCACAGGAACGAAGAAGCAAAGCACGTATAAAAGCAGGTTGCGCTCTGGAGTGTTGCGGAGATATTGCATAGGGGTTTTAGAAAAGTTGTAGATAACCAACCCGATGCCTGCAAAGCCCGCAATAAGCCATAGGACGGGTGTAGTGATGAGGAACCACTGAGGTATATAAGTCCATGGCAGGCTGGTGGCTGTTACCATTTTGCCGCTGATAAGCGTAGTAGCTCCCCACTTAAAGTGCGACAATGCCCTGAAGCTTTCTACGAAATTATGTATAGGCTTTGGCCACAGGTATGGCCATGATATGTATAGCGAAAAGCAAAAACCGATTGTAAACAATACTGTGTTCAGAACAGGCTTTAGTGGTTTCTCTTTATTGGAAATAGCGGTAAAAAGGTCTATCAATAGAAATAACAAAAGGAAACTGAATAACATGACACCCATTATACGGATACTGGTGGCATAACCACATACAAGACCCATGATGAGATACAGCCAAACCTTCCTGTTGTCGAAAGCGGCACGGGCAACTGCAAGTGTAACAAGGATCATACACATAAACGGCACGTCCTTACTATTGAAGAATGAATGTGCATACAGGCGTGGTGTGAATGCCAGAATGATAAACCCTAGGCTTGGAAGAATATTGTTCTTAAACATTTTCAATACCAGTACATATCCTGCGAATGCGCTGAGCAGGTACACGATATTGGTAACCAGGTGCCTGTTCATGTATATGTCGCGGGTATCAGTGATACCCAAGCCTTTTTCAAAAAAGAGCAGAAATAACTCAAACCCTGCACCATGGTTGTCCGTTTCTTTCAGGAACAGCTCAGGGTTGCCATGAAACATATAGTTGTAGCTAAGCAGGCCGGGGCCACGTTGGTATGGTTCGTCCCACCCTATGCCATAATCCTGGTAAGTAAGCAAGCTAACTATGATGCCTAATACCAGCAGTATGATACCGGGCAGATAAGGCATTATCTTTTCTTTCATCGTCATTGTTGTCATTTATACAGGTTACAGATAGCAATGCTACCTCAACTTAACATTAGTTCCTTTCAGTTTGTATATTCTCAATATAGTGCTGTTCAGCAGTTCTATCTGGTATTCAATATTTGTACCCGGGTAATCAGCAGGGTGCAGTCGGAAATTGGACATATAATAATCTGCCTGCTCAAACATGGCAAATGAAATGCGCTTACGGTCTTCAGGGCGCAGGATCATTATGTTGTTATTCAGCATAGGGGTATACTCACAGCATATTTTAATG
>JAOQAP010000063.1 GCA_025963465.1 Flavipsychrobacter sp. | reverse complement strand
TAAGTATTACCCGGCACCTGGCTGGTGATCTTTCTTAATAGCTGTTCGCTTTGTTTGATCTTTTCCACTGCTTCTTTCTGCTCGGTAATATCCTGGTTAATAGAAAGGTATTGATAGACCTTTTTATGCTCATCTAAAAATGGAACAATAGTTGTATCCACCCAATACAGGGTGCCATCTTTTGCTTTGTTACAGAACTCTCCTCTGAACGGTTTACCATCCTGCATAGCTATTTCCAGCTCATGGAAGTAGTCCGGGGCATAATGGTCAGACCAGATCATGCTATGATGCTTACCGATCAATTCTGAGGAACTGTACTTGCTGGTATCAGAAAAATTTTCGTTCGCAAAAGTAAAGCAGCCACCCACTCCAGAAATGCTTACAATAGAAGCTGTGTCCAATGCAAATTTGTAATCGCGCAGTTCTGTGCCCCGCTCCCTCCGCTCCATGTCTATCCTAAGCATTTCCAGCAGCATATTTATAAGGTTGCGCTCCTCTTTTAGAAACGGCCCTTCATCTTTTTGTGGCATTGGTTGTAAATAGACAACCTCTATGCTCAGCAGCGTGCCGTTAGTGGTGGTTGTTTCGCCTTGCAAACAATATTCCGATGGTTTATAATTGTTTGTAGCGTATTCTATTCCGGCAATACATATGCGGGCAGCTGTAATGCCCGGATACTGCCAGCCGGATGGGAGCACATCAGCTATTTTGTGGAACAAATTACCACGCAACGCGTTTTCATCCTGCAGAATACGGCTTACTGTATAAAGTGTTTTCAGTTCTTTTACCCGCTCTTCGAGGTTATGCAGCGACTCATCTTTCACCCGCTCTGCTTCTTCACGTTTGTATATTTCGTTTTGAAGTGCTGCTAAACCGGCGCGCAGGTGATTTGTAGCATAGTACTGTAAGGCAAGTATGGTACCGAAAGGAATAATTGCGCCTATCCACCTGGTGATCGGGTTGTGCACTACTGTTGGCTTAGGTAAATGGCCGGTTATTTCCATGTAGGCAAACCCAAGATCTGTACCCACTGACAACAAACCGAATGCCAATCCTCCCCGCCAGCCAAGTAGAAATCCGGCCGTTAGTACCACACTCATTTGCGACATTATTCCCGGTGCCATTATACCGCCTGCGGAATAACAGGGTATGGTTACATATAACCATACCATAATTGTAAGTGACCAACTTGCAGCACGTGTGTAGCCTAAACTATTTAATGTAAGATTTGTTACAGCTATAAACAGTGAAACACCCAAAAAAGTAACCCACCTCAACCAGATCTCAGGAAAGAAATAAAACCCCATGGAAACAATTACCCCGGTTACTACCGACCAAATGATCGTGAGCACAAATACCATGTAGCTCTGGTACTGCTTTTCTTTGTCAGGTATAGAGAAAAAGTTATTCATATAAGTGTTTTAAAATGATTCATTTTCCCAACCAGGCAATTCTCTTCAAAAATAATGAAAAAGGATAGTTTGGTGCCGTATGGCTCGTATCGGAATGTGACCGGTTTGTAGCCGATAAAATCTATTGGCTATAAGTTATTGATTATCAGATGATTTGTTCTTCATAATATAATGTTCGTCAGTGCCAGACTGTATTTGGCACGCACTTTGCGGCAATAATATAAGTATCCGGGTAGTTATGCCTAACTTTACTATATAATGCAAATGAAAAGGTTTACTAGTGTCTTGTTATTGTTGTTCGTTTTTTTTGCAAAATCCTTTGCCATAGGAGCTATACAGTCTGATACTGTATTTTGTAACGGTACTAAAAGTGTCTTTATAGACACTACTCTAGGGGGTACCTGGAGCAGCAGCAACATTAAAGTAGGTACCATTGATCCTGATGGCCTTTTTTCTGCACTTACTGCAGGTACTACAACTATTGTTTATACGGTGGGCAGTAATTCTGTATCACAGATAGTAACAGTGCTGCAAAGCCCGGCGATAATTACCGGCGCGCGCGATGTATGCGAGGCCGGCACTACTGTGCTCATAGATACTACTGCCAATGGCAAATGGTTTTCCAGCAATCCTTATATAGCCACAATAGACAGCATGAAAGGAGACGCAATGGGTGTAGCCACGGGTGTAGCAATAATTACTTACAAAATGCCGAACGGCTGCTATGATACTACAGATCTTACCGTGCATACACTGGGTGGCAAAGTAGAAGGTATGAACCTGTGTGTGGGCGACTGGCGGGTGTATGAAGGTACAGAGCCGGGTGGTACATGGTCTATGAGTAATGGCACTGCGGCAACTATAGATACTTTCACAGGCAAGGCAACAGGTATAGCAATAGGAGAAGATACCATAATATATACAGTGACCAATATCTGCGGCACAGGCGTAGTGAGATACCCTATATACGTGCATGAGGCTTACTCCTCTTATTGCTGGGTAAGCGTACCTGCAGTAGCTACACAGGCCGGTGGATTGAAAATATATCCTAACCCTACGCAACATAGCATCACCGTTACATCTGACGAGCTGCTGCCCATTACCGCGATATCTGTTACCAACCTCACCGGCCGGTCTGTGCTGGCACAGGACTACAACACGGTGAAGGCTGAGGTAGATGTTTCCAACCTGCCTAATGGTGTATACCTCATCCGCATCAATGGTACAGAGGTAAGGAAATTCATAAAGCAATAAACATATTATACAACCATACTATAGCCCGGCACATGCCGGGCTTTTTTGTGCCAAAAAAAAATATTTTCCTGCCCTTGTCCGGTTTTGAATAGTTGGTGCGTCATTATAGCAACAAATATCTTTAACTTTAAAAAAACCAAACGTATGAAAGAGTATCTTTTAGTGTTCAGGGCCACAGAAGGCGCAAACCGTCGTAATGAATCAGAAGCAGCTGCAAGCATGGAACTATGGAAGAACTGGATAGGTTCCATAGCCCAGAACGGCAAGCTGGTAGGCGGCCAGCCACTGGTAGCAGGCGGCAAACTGATGACCAAAGGCGGACAGGTGACAGATGCACCATTTGCAGAAGGCAAAGAAGTGCTGAACGGCTACCTGATGATCAAAGCCGATCATTTTGAAGAGGCTCAGGAACTGTCGAAGGGTTGCCCGATATTTGACGATAAAGGCGGTTCCCTGGAAATAAGGGAAATAGCGACAATGAATATGTAAAAATAAAAAAGCAGTCCCGGAAATACCGGGACTGCTTTTTTAAAGTAAACTACAGGAAGTATGAATTCTGAAAGCACAGCATCAAAAACGGTACTGCCGCTCATCGGGTCGCTCACGCGGTCTGAGTCGGGTAAGCTGGTGGCTGTGCTCACCCGTATCTTCGGTACGCATAACCTGTCGCTGGCAGAAGATACCGTGCAGGACGTGCTGATAAAGGCCATAGAGCACTGGACAGCAAACGGAGTGCCTGACAACCCATCCGCATGGCTGTTTACCGCCGCCCGCAATAAGGCCATAGACACCATAAGGAAATACAGGCGGCAAAAAGTATTTGCTACTGACATTACAGAGCTGCTGGCATCGGAGTACACTGTTGCCTCTACGCTCAATGACTGTTTCCGGAATGATGAGATACAGGACGACCAGCTGCGCATGATGTTTGCCTGCTGCCACCCCGCCATAGCACGAGAGGGACAGATAGCGCTCATTATGAAAACGCTGTGTGGTTTTTCTATAGCGCAGATAGCCCGCGCGTTCATTACTTCTACCGATACCATAGAGAAACGGTTATACCGTGCACGGAATGCGTTCCGTGAGCATAACAGCGCGCTGGAGATACCCACCGGCGATGCGCTGCAAAGCCGCCTTGCCAATGTGCTGGAGACTATATACCTGCTGTTCAATGAAGCGCACAGTACCTCTTACCACAGCTCATTTATACGGCAGGACCTGGCGCACGATACCATACGACTATGTACCCTGCTTACCGCCAATGCCGCTACACGGCTACCACAGACCGATGCATTACTTGCATTACTCTACTTCCACACCTCACGCTTATGTGGCCGCACAGATGAGCATGGCGACCTGGTGCTCCTGAAGGACCAGCCCCGCAGCCTGTGGGACAGAGATATGATAGAGAAGGGGATGTACCACCTTGCAAAGGCTGCCACCGGCACAGAGATGAGCCGTTATCACCTGGAGGCAGCCATAGCCTACGAACATTGTAAAGCAGCACATTATGAGGATACCGACTGGAAAACCATTCTTTCTTACTACGATGTTCTTGCCCGGTTAATGCCATCACAGGTGATACTGCTGAACAGGGCGGTTGTGATAAAAGAGCTGCAAGGCGCAGCCGAGGCACTGGAGTGCATCCGCAAAATACCGGGCATAGACTACCTGAATGAATACTACCTGCTGCACGCTATACTGGGCGAGCTGAATATGGAGCTGGGTAAAAAGGACCAGGCGCGAACCCACTACGAAAAGGCGCACAGGCTATGCGCATCCGATACCGAAAAAAGATTTATCAGGAAAAAAATAGAACAGCTTTAGCGTGGTCATTATATTTGCACCATCATGCCTGTCTTCCCTACGCAATACTCCCTGCTTTCAGCTGCTGCGCTACAGCAACATATAGCCACCGCTTACGGACTTAAAATCCGCACCTGCCGATTACTGGTTCACAATGTGAGTGATACATACATACTGGAAGGGGAAACAGAAAAATACATCTTCAAGGTATATCGTCCTGCGCACCGCTCAGCAGATGAAGTACGCGGAGAGGTGGCATTGCTGAATGCACTGGCTGCCGGTGGTGTAAGTGTAGCTTATGCCATAAAAGACCTTGAAGGAAAGCAGGTACAGTTGCTGGAAGCTGTTGAAGGCGTGAAAAGCGGTGTGCTGTTTTATTTTGCCCCGGGCAAGCCTTTATTTCCATTGAGCGGGTCGCAGCTGCAGACGCTGGGCAGAGAAGTGGCTAAGATGCATGATATTACCTCTGCTCTTATGTTGCCGTATGCACGGCCTGTATATGATATAGAGACCACACTTGTTACACCTCTGGAATCTATCAGGGAATTATTTAACGACCTTCCCAATGACTATGCATATTTACAGGATATAGCTGCTAAGGTGACCGCAAAAATGCAGCAGTATGATACAGACACTTTCAACTACGGCTATTGCCATTACGACCTAATACCAAAGAACTTTCATTTTGACGGAGACAAGGTCATGTTCTTCGACTTCGATTTTGCAGGCAAGGGATATCTTATTAATGACCTGATGACCTTCTACATACAGCTTGGTTTTGTTGTAAATGCAGGCAAGATAACACAGGAAAAGGCCGATGCGGATTTTAAGCTGTTTATAGATGCCTACAGGGAAGTCAGGTCAATATCGGACGATGAGCTGGCTACTATACCTTATCTCGGTGTTATGTTCTGGATCTACTTTCTCGAAGTGTATGTAAAGAACTTTGACGACTGGTCGAATACATTCCTCACCCCTCATTTTGTAAAGGAGCGTATGGCGCTCATCCGGAACTGGGTGAACTGGTACTGCAAGTTTTAGCTGCTTTATTATTTATTGGTCGATGTGGCTTGTTGCTGCTTTTTCTTCTTCCTGTCAAAGATGGTATATCCAATTACAAGATTTAGTTGGTTGCTGTAGTAAGAAGAACCGCTGGTATTTTTAGGGGTAAGGTCTGTAAGCGATAGCTGGTACCCGATGCGCACAAATAGGTGCTTAACCGATTGGTAACCGGCGTTCATTGCACAACCAAAAGTAACCGGCACGATATCTGAACCACTATCTTTTCCAATGGTGAAATTCCTTGGCATGGTATGGCTTGTCTGAATATACGATCCGCTTGCATTGATACCTAAGTATCCGCCACCACCTATAAAGAAACCCTGGTGCCGTGGCTTGCCTCCCTTGTACTGCAGGTATAGCGGTAATTCAATAGTTCTGAAGCGCAGGTTCCTGTCTATACCGGCCATGCCCTTTTGCAGCGAATAGCCATTAGTGTTATAGATTACTCCTGATTGCAGACGAAGGTGCTTGTGTATATTGTATCCTGCTTCAGCGCCCACCCTTATGCCATTAATTGCGGCCGTGCTATAGTATTCATTGTCCAGTCTTATATGCCCGTTGGCCAGGCATGCGCCAATGACAGGCGCAAAAGAAAGCTGCGCCACAAGTGTGGCCGGGATTAATAGTAGTAAGATGAAGCCGATGCTGGTTTTCAAAGAAAACTGTTTACTCATTGATGTAACGGGAAAAACAAGACAATCGTATACGATCAATGAATATGCCAATTACATTTTAACAGGACATGCTATTGACTAATCGATGAATATCGATATATTTGCATCATGAATAAGGTGCTGGATATTAAGAGCGTAGAGAAAATTTCCAAAGCGTTGGGCGATCCTTACCGTTTAAAGATAATGGAGGCGGTAAAAAAGCAGAAGCAATGGCTGCCCTGCTGCGATATACTGGGTATGATAGACCTGGCGCAGTCTACCGTATCCCATCACCTGAAGCAATTAGTGGACGCAGACCTGCTGTTACTGGAAAAAGACGGCCGCAATACCCGGTATTATGTAAATAAAGAAGTGCTTTCGGCCTATATAAAATACCTGAACCAGCTGGAGGCCTAAAAAAAATCTTTTATTTATCGATTATTTTCGATTTATCGATTTATTTGTTTAGCTTTGTGATAGGATCTGTGAAAAGGATCCATTTTTTTCCGGCAATTCATCGAAAAATTTGAATTTATCGATAAATACAAACAACCCCCTAAAAGAAACGATCATGAAAAAACTAACTACTTATACGAATAGCGGTATTAGCTCACTGATAGCAAAGCTATTTGGCAAGCCTACCATAAGCTGTAAAAATGAACTATCTGCAGATGGTACCATGACAAAGACGTGCACCGAAGAAGTGAAAGTGATCATAGAACCGGCAGCAACAGTGACTGAAACTAAAGCAGTAGAAAAGAGATTTTCTAAAATAAATACTACGCTCAGCAAGCTGGACTACTGGGAATAATTAATAAAGTCGTGCAATAACCTTTTTTATAAAAACTAAAAATAACCAACTATGACAGAGCAATTAATACCTACGACTACAATAGCAGAGCAGGCTATAAGCCTGATGGTAAACCAGTGGGAAACTCAGAATAAAAGAGTTACCGACTTCTTTAACAAGTATCCTGATGAGCATTACCTGGACGAAGTAGCTCCGGGCCGCAACAGGGGCATATACCTGCTGGGCCACTTAGCAGCTACTAACGATGCCTTACTGCCTTTATTGGGTATAGGGGATAAGTTATACCCTGAACTGGCTCCACTGTTCTTTTCAGTACCGGATAATAAGGAGGCTACTTTCCCTTCGATCGCTGAGCTGAAACAGAAATGGGAAATTGTAAATGCTACGCTAGCAGCCCATTTTGCCGAGATGAAACCGCAGGACTGGCTGGGCAGGCATACTGCTGTATCTGAAGAGGACTTTGCGAAAGAGCCGCACCGCAACAAGCTCACCGTATTGCTGGGCCGTACTAATCACCAGAGCTACCACATAGGCCAGCTGGTATTTCTGAATCCAAAGCAGTAATAATATTTGCAATTTTATCTATTAAAAAGGTCTGGCATATAGCCGGACCTTTTTTGGTCTGTTCATTACAGCGCATAAAAAGACTACCAGCTGTTGACATTTTTATTAATTTTACTGCAACAGGTGTACATACATATATATTATTTAATGACTAACCGGTTTACGTTCAGTGTAAAGTGTTTAAAAAGTAGCTTGTTTGTTTTTTTGTTGGTAGCCGTCGCCGGTATTTTACCGGTATCAGCACAGACGGATAATAATGCAACGATTACCAGTGGTCTTAAAAGCGGTAGTAACGAAGAAAAACTAAAGGCGTACGAGGCCTTATACAAGCATTTTCAGTATACCAACACTGATTCGGCCAGCTATTACCTTACACTCGGCCTTTCACAATTTACAGCAGACAAATACAAGCTGGGGATAGCATCCATGCTGTTTCATCTGGGTAATATCTATGCATCGCAAGGCAGTACAGATCTTGGAAGATCAACTGAAGAAGATGCGCTCACTATTTTTACCGAAATAAACGAGCAGAAAGGAATAGCCAATGCTCATAATGCCCTGGGCGTTATGGTGGGCAAAAGAAGTAACTATGCAGAAGCGGTAAAACATTTCCTGGTTGCCCTGAAAATATTCCAGGACATTCATGACACGGACGGTATAGCCAATACCTATATAAAACTGGGTACTGCAAATGAGCGCAGTGGTAACCTTAATGAAGCACTGGCGTTTTACAACAGGGGACTTGCAATACTGAAAGGCAGAAAGATAAACGTAAATACCATTGAGCTCAACAATAATATCGGGTCTGTATATGCCCAGATGAATATGTTGGATACGGCAGAGCTATACTTCAAAAGCGCATTGCAATTAAGTAGCGATACGGACATGAAACGGTCGCGGATAATATCGCTTACCAATATGGGCAACCTGGCCGATATTAAGTATAACGATACTGCGGCTGCGCTTGGCTATTTCAGGGAGGTGCTGCGCATAGCTACCACCGGCAACATGGCAGAAGAATATGTAAGGGCTATGATAGGCATCGCAGCAATTGTAGCCCGCACCGACGTAGACGGGTCTATGGTTATTATGTTCCAATTGCTGCAGAAAACCCGGGCAATGGGGGAAAGGAAATTGCAGCGGGAAGTGCTGACGTCAATAATAGATTATTATAAGACCAGGAAAAATTACGAGCAGGCGCTGTTCTATATGGAGCAATACCTTGGCGTAGAAGATAGCATTTCTAAAGTAGACAGGGCCCGGGCTGTGGCGAGCCTGCAGTCTATATATGAAGATGAGAAACTGAACTCAAAAATAGAAGAGCTGAAATTATCAGAACAAAAGCAAAAGCAAAAGAAGAATTACATCATTGTCATCTCCCTGTTGCTGGCGGTTACACTTGCCGTTGTCGTTTTCTTTTTGCGTCAGACAAGACGTTTATATGCCAGTCTTTCCAGGCGCAAGGCTCAACTGATAAAGAACAACGAGGTGAAGGACAAAATGTTCTCCATAATAGGGCACGATCTTATAGGCGCTATAGGCGCTATTCCTGCGGCCATACAGATAGCCACCGACAAGGATACAACACAGGAAGAGCGTGATAGCTTTTTAGAGTTGGTAGAGCAGAATGCAACAGCATCTTACGAAACACTGCAGAACCTGCTCAGCTGGGGCAAGGCGCAGATACAGGGAATAGTGCTGAACCAGGTAAATATAAACGTGAATGAAGTGGCGGCTGAAGCACTTCGTTACATAAAGATAGCCGCAAACACTAAGGAGGTGACTATAAGCAACAACCTGCCGCCCGGTACAAAAGTATATGCTGATCCGGATCATTTCAGTTTCATTATCCGTAACCTTCTTTCCAATGCTGTAAAATACTCCCGCTGCAAAGGAGATGTGGTATTAAATGCTTCTCCCTCGCCTGATAATGTAAAGGTCATCTTTTCTATAAAAGACAGCGGTATAGGAATAGCCTCGGACAAGAAACCGGAAATATTCCACTCATTTGGTATTACCACAGAGGGTACGGCAAATGAAAAGGGTAACGGCATAGGTCTGAAGCTCTGCAAAGAATTTGTGGTAGAGAATGGCGGAGAGATATGGGTGGAAAGCGAACCGGGTAAAGGCGCAACGTTTTTCTTCTCCCTTAAAGCTGCGCGATAGTTCCCGGCATATCAACGGCCTACTTCTTCCTTAACCATACTATAAGATCGGTGAGCATTTCCCGGTTTATAGCATGCACATCGCTGTACTCTTTGTAAGCAGGTGCTATACCCAGCTGTTCCAGGTAGGTTTTTGCTTCACGCGCACCGGCTATTTCCAGTACAGGATCTTTCGTGCCATGGCTTATAAATACTTCCAGTTTCTTTAGCTGTGCTGTTTGCTTCACTTTGGGTTTTATATCGTCGGGCAGCCGGCCGCTCATTACTGCTATGCCCTTTATTTTGTCAGGCCGTGTAAGCCCTGCACTGTAAGACATGATAGCTCCCTGGCTGAACCCGCACAGGTAAACCCGATTAGCATCAAATGATTCCAGTGTTTTTAACTTGTCTATAAATCGCAGTATGGTTATCCGGCTTTTTTCTGCCTGCTCCATATTGGATACCCGCTTACCCGATGAGAAATCCAGATGGTACCAGCCATAGCTGTCCTTCCCAAGTGTATATGGCCCGCGTGCAGAAACTACAAGAAACTGTGGTGGTAACTGGTTAGCAAAAGAAAACAGGTCCTGCTCATTGCTGCCCACACCATGCATGAGGATAAGCAGTGGTGGTTTTCCGGTCTTTACTATAGGCTGTCTTGCAATATAGTATAGCAGGGCCTTGGTACTCTTTGTTTGCTGTGCATAGCCAGGTAACGCAATGAACAGGAGCAGTAAAAAACCAAATGTCCTCATAATTGATAATTTCATTATTACTAAGATACGTTGTTTAATAATATAGCAATAGAAATGCCTGACTGCAGACTTATAAGCAGATAATCATACTTTTGTAACCAATGCAAAACAAGTCGCCGGAACTAAGGACCGTAAATGTAACACGGTATGTAACACCACTGCGTGAGGGCGGCTCTATGCCTGCCATTGCTGAGGCAGATGATGGTTTCCTGTATGTGCTCAAGTTTCGCGGGGCAGGGCAGGGAACCAAAGCCCTGATAGCAGAGCTGATAGGTGGTGAGCTGGCAAGAGCGTTGGGCTTGCCGGTACCGGAGTTGGTATTTGCAGAGCTCGATCCCGCCTTTGGCCGCACGGAGCCCGATGAGGAAATACAGGATCTACTGCGTGCCAGTCATGGGCTTAACCTTGGCCTGCATTATCTTTCAGGTGCCATCACATTCGATCCTGCGGTTACCAAGGTAGAAGCAGAACTTGCCTCCCGCATAGTATGGCTCGACTGCCTGCTCATGAATGTGGACCGCACTGCCCGCAATACCAATATGCTGCAATGGCATAAAGAACTGTGGTTGATAGATCATGGTGCATCATTGTATTTTCATCATGCATGGCAAAACTGGGAGAACCCGGAGCGACCATTTACTTATGTGAAGGATCATGTACTGCTGCCGCAGGCAAGCGAACTGGACACGACAGACGCTACCTTTCACGCTATACTTACTGACGACCTTATACAGTCTATAGTAGCGCTTATACCTGCGGACTGGCTGTTGCGCGATGCACCTTTTGCAACAGTAGAAGAACACCGCACAGCCTATGTTCGTTTTTTAACTTCACGTATTGCCCATTCGGCATTTTTTGTAAAAGAAGCACAGCATGCAAGAGCAACACTTATTTGAGTACGCCGTTATTCGTGTCGTGCCCAGGGTGGAGCGCGAAGAATTCCTCAATGTGGGAGTGGTACTGTATTGCGCAAAGCAAAAATACCTGCAGGTAAGGTATGCAGCAAATGATGTTCGCATGACTGCTTGTTTTGGCGAAATGGATATTGCAGAAGTATGTACTTACCTGCAGGCGTTTAGCCGAATATGTGCCGGCGACAAAGACAGTGGCCCTATCGCCAGGCTACCCATAGCAGAGCGTTTCCGCTGGCTCACAGCTACACGCAGTACCGTTGTACAAACGTCTAAAGTACATTCGGGTTTCTCCGCAGATCTTGATAAGACATTGGAAAAACTATTTGCAGAAATGGTTTTGTAAAGGCTGCCTGCATCATAATTGATCTCAAAAATTCTGAATAATAATGGATTATTTTAAACACCAGCTCGACCTCCTGCGTATGGAGCAGGAGGAAGATAAACGGTCTTACCGGGAGCTTACAGAAAGTACGTCTGTAGCCGACCGCCGGGCTGCCGGGCTGGTATGGTATCCTATAGCTATAAGAGGAACTGAACTGAGCCGTGCAGATTATATAACAGTAGAAGTAGAGCGTACTACCCACCAGGATGTCACGCACCAGCTTCGTTTTGGTGTGTCAGCAATGTTGTTCTCTAATCATGATCCTAAAGCAAATAATATTGAGGGAACTGTGACCTTTCAAAGTGGCAACAGGCTGAAACTCACCTTGCGCACAGATGAATTGCCTGACTGGGCCAGCGATGGTAAGCTGGGTATAGATCTGCTGTTTGATGATAACAGCTACGCTGAAATGGAGTCTGCACTGAAGTACGCAGCAGCGCTTAGTGAGAAACCCAAAGAAGGAAGACTCATAAATATTCTGACAGGAAAACAGTCGCCATCATTTCAACAGGATGCATACGAGTATACAATACCTTCATTGAACACTGCACAGCAGCAGGCGGTCCATAAGATATTGCAGGCCGAAGATGTAGCCATAGTGCATGGTCCCCCGGGTACCGGCAAGACAACTACGCTGGTGCAGGCGATAAAAGCACTCATAAAAAAAGATGGACAGCAGATACTCGTCGTTGCACCCAGCAATACCGCTGTAGACCTGCTCAGCGAGCGCCTGGCAGATGAGGGGCTGAATGTGTTGCGCGTAGGCAACCCGGCCCGCATATCAGAGCGGCTCATGTCGCTTACGCTGGATAGCAGGATGGCAGAGCATGCCTCTATGAAGGAAATTAAAAACATGAAGAAGCGTGCGTCCGAGTTCAAACACATGGCGCATAAGTACAAGAAGAGTTTTGGCAGGGCTGAGCGCGAACAACGCAAAGCGTTGTTTGACGAAGCCTACAAAATAATGAAAGATGTAGACAACACAGAGCAATATATAACTAACGATCTGATAGCAAAAGCGCAGGTGATCACCGCTACACTTGTCGGCGCTAATCATTATACGGTGCGCCATCTTAAATATCACACGGTGGTAATAGATGAGGCAGGGCAGGCACTGGAACCTGCCTGCTGGATACCCATAGTGAAGGCGCAGAAAGTAATACTGGCGGGCGATCATTGCCAGTTGTCGCCTACTATCAAATCTGTGGACGCTGCTAAGAAAGGACTTAATACTACGTTACTGGAAAAGTGTATTGCATTATACCCCGAAAGTGTAGTGCTGTTACAAGAGCAGTACCGTATGCATGAGCATATCATGAGTTATTCGTCACATGTGTTTTATGAGAACAAATTAAAAGCGCATGCGTCTGTAGCGCAGCATTTATTATTTCCTGCAGACGGACCTTTGCTCTATATAGATACTGCAGGCAGTGGCTATGATGAGCTTACAGAAGGTAAAGCTATTTCCAATCCTGAAGAAGCGGCATTTTTATTCCGGCATCTTACACAGCTGGTCACAGAACTAGGTGCGCATTATACTGCAGATAATTTTCCATCCATTGCCGTTATCTCTCCTTACAAACAACAGGTGCATACATTGAAAGACCTGCTGCTGCACTCACCCGATCTGCTGAAGTATGGCAGCAATATATCGGTGAATACTATAGATAGTTTCCAGGGGCAGGAGCGCGATATTGTATATATAAGTATGGTAAGGAGTAATGCAGACGGTATCATCGGTTTCCTGTCTGATATCCGTCGTATGAACGTGGCTATGACACGGGCACGCAAAAAACTAGTGGTCATTGGAGACAGTGCAACCTTGTCCAGGTTTCCTTTTTATGCAGATTTTATTGCACATGCCGAAGAACTGAATGCGTACCACAGTGTATGGGAGTTTATGGATACTTAAGAAGCTTTACCGGGTAACCTTGCAGAAGTCAAATTAAAATAAAGTCAATATTCAATAAAAATGACTTTTAAAATTACAGCTAATAGATAAAAGCAAAGAATTGTTGATTTAGGAGGCTGTTTTTTTGCAAAAGTTTGTAGTTTCCCAAAAAATATTATTACTATTGTAGGGTATTTTCACATGCACACATTAATTATTTTAAATAATACACCTTTATGAACAAAATAAAGCTACTCCTCACACTTGCATTACCTGTATTACTGTGCCAGAATGCACAGGCTCAGACTGGATCAAGGTTAACTGCACAGGCAGACTGGACTCATGATGGCGCGAAATTCAAACGCCTGGATTCCACATCTTTTATCTTTGGTGCTGAAGCAAGAGGCGGCGACATGACTCATACTCATAAATTTGATGAGGCAACAATGTGGCAGTATGTAGCTGATTCTGCTTATGTGAACAGCATGTACACTACACAGGATTTTGATGCGAATAACAACATCACAACCAATACAAAACAATACTGGAGTGGTACCAGCTGGGTGCTATATGCAAGAGAGCTGTACACGTACACAACGTCAAATAAGATCGCAACAATGATTTACCAGTCCTGGGGCGGTACAGTTTGGGTACCTCAGTATAAGGACGTATACACTTACGATACTAAGGGTAATATGATACTTGATGTATACCAGATATGGAATGGTCTTACCAGCAAGTTCGATAACTACAGCCAGAAGACGTATACATATGACATCGTTACCAACAAACTGTTGAACGAAACAGACGAATCTCTTTACACAGGTTCTCCTGTATACACAGAGCAGTGGGTATTCACTTATACTACTGATACACAGTTACTGACAACTGCATATAACTACTGGAGTTCAGGATGGCAGCCAAGCACGCTTCGTACAAATACATACGATGTAGCGCACAACCGTGTTTCTGAATTATACCAGGTATACAATAGCATGACCTCTGCATGGGAGAACATCACTTACAACATCTATAGCAGCTTCGTAGGTAAGCACATGCCGCGCAAGCAGGTAATGCAGTCATGGAATACTTCACTCGGTGGTTCATGGGAGAACAGCATGGAGTACACATATACTTACAACAGCATGGACCAGATGACATCTTCTACAGGTATGTCATGGAACGTTGTTGGTATATTTGAATTCGCTGCCGGCGATCCAATGGCTCGTTACTACTACGCTACACACGGTGGTACTACTACTGTTAAGAATGTAACTAACGATAACGGTTCTGCTAATATCTATCCTGTGCCTGCAAGCAATATGCTGCACATCAATCTTAACTGGAACGTAGCGCAGGCTTCAACAATCGCTATCTACGATATGACAGGCAAAATGGTAACTCCTTTAATGAACGTACCATCAGCTACAGAATATCATACTGCTATATCTGTAAATACACTTGCAGCTGGTACTTACATCGTTAAGATCAATGGTACTGAAGGCCAGGTAGTAAAACAAATAGTTGTAGCTAACTAATCAGCTTTTAATTTTTTTGTAAAAAGAGCGTCTGTAAAGACGCTCTTTTTTTGTGTACAAACTCATCTTCCCCTAACTTTAGCGTGTTATGCAGGCAGGACCTATTGGTATTTTTGATTCAGGCTACGGAGGCCTTACAGTGTTCAGGTCGGTTGCTGCGTTATTGCCGCAATATGACTATCTGTATCTTGGCGATAATGCGCGGGCACCATATGGCAACCGCTCTTTTGAAACCGTGCATGAGTATACGTTGGAATGTATGGAATGGTTCTTTAAGATGGGTTGTCCGCTTGTAATAGTTGCATGCAACACAGCGTCTGCAAAAGCATTGCGTACCATACAGCAGCAGGACCTGCCTCGTATAGCGCCGCAAAAGCGTGTGCTGGGTGTTATCAGGCCTACCGCAGAAGTGATAGGCATGTATACCAAAACAAATGAAGTAGGTGTGTTGGGCACAAAAGGCACCGTTAATTCAGGATCCTACGAAATAGAGATCAATAAATTTTTCCCGCAGGTAAAGGTACATCAACTCGCATGCCCTATGTGGGTGCCTCTTGTAGAGTATGGTGAGTATAATACTCCCGGTGCAGAATACTTTGTACAAAAATACCTTGATGAGCTGCTTACGCGGGCTTCTGGCATCGATACCATACTACTCGCTTGCACTCATTATCCATTACTGATGGACATGATACGCAAACATCTTCCGGAGGGAGTAAGTGTAGTTGCACAGGGAGATATTGTAGCGCACAGCCTTGCAGATTACCTGCAGCGGCATCATGAAATAGAGACTTTACTGGGCCGTGATGGCCATATGAGCTTTTATACAACTGACGATGTTAAGGATTTTGACAATCACGCCACCTCTTTTTTTGGCAGAAAGATCACATCTGCCCATTTGCATCTCGTTTAGTTCATCGCTACATTATTGGGTATCAATACATTGAATTTCAGGTATGGAAAAAATACCCATTTTTGTGATTTTCCACTATATATGGGTACATGTTAACGTCTTATTTACTAACTTTAACCACCTTAAAACCAGTAAAACCTTAACTGAAAGTTGACATGAAAAAAAAATTACTTGTTTTTTTGTTGCTAAGTCTTCCTTGTATTAGCAGTGTTCATGCGCAGATCATAACAACAATAGCTGGTACCTATGTATCAAGTCACGCGGGTGATGGTGGTCCGGCGACCTCAGCAGCAATGGTAGATCCTTTTGCAGTTGCTGTAGATAGTAGGGGCAATGTTTATGTATCAGAGTATTCAAATTTCGTAAGAAAAATAGACCGCAATGGCATTATCACAACTGTTGTTGGCGCAGCCCCTCTGCAACCACCTCCATATGGCGATGGCGGGCCCGCTACTGCAGCATATTTAGATAAGATCACTGACCTTGCTTTTGATGCCGCAGACAACCTGTATGTAGTTGACCATGGTCATGCGTGTATTCGCAAAGTAGATAAAGCAGGTATTATCACTACTATAGCAGGTGGCGGATCAAGTTTGACCAACGGTATTCCGGCAACAGATGCTGTAATGCTAAACGTCAACGGTATTACTGTTGATCCGGCAGGCAATATATATCTGTGCGATAAACAACTTGTCCGCAAGGTCAATACCGCAGGCTATATAAGTACTATTGCCGGCAAAGGGTCGATAGGTTATAGTGGTGACGGTGGTCCTGCACTTGCGGCAGAAATTACATTTGCCTACGATGTTGCCTTGGATAAAGCTGGTAACGTATATTTTAGTGACTGGAAAGATTATAGTATCCGCAAGATCAGTACAACAGGTATTATCACAACTATAGCTGGTGATGGAACCGGCGTAGGGGGGCATTCCGGCGATGGCGGTCCGGCTACTGCTGCAATATTCGAGTCACCTTGGGGTATAGCAATGGATGATAATGATAATCTGTTCATATGCGATGCACTGAATGGCGTTGTTCGTAAAATTGATCTTGGTACCGGTATAATTACTCATGTCGCAGGTGTTCCTAAATCAACCGGCTCTTATGGCGATGGCGGTCCTGCAGCTACTGCTGGCTGTGGCAGCAGGAATCTGGCAATTGATTGCGGCAATAATCTTTTCCTGGCCAATTATCTGTTTGTTCGCAAAGTGACTTATACACATGTACCTGTCTTTACAGTTACTGACAGTCTTATTACGTGTCAGAACTATGCAGGGGTCTCTGCGGATACTTTGTTACGCGTATTTGATCAGGACATTACGAAGCCTATAAGCTGGACCGTTGAAGTAGCACCAACTAATGGTGCCATTGGTGGCTCAGGTGCCACAACTCCTGCCACAGGAGGCTTAATAGTCCCTTCAGGAATTGTATATACGCCCACTCCCGGTTATTCAGGAGTAGACTCGTTCACTATACAGGCAGGATATTGCAGGCAGGTAGCCGATTGGCATAAGGTGTATGTGAGAGTAAAGCCATCACCTGTTGTTGCCGTCATTTCTGCACCTGATACTTTATGTGCCGGATTATCCTTCATACCGACCAATGCAACATCAGGCGGTGATTGGACCATGTCCAATTATTCAACTGCAATAATGACCACAGACGGCATGCAAGGCATGGTCCCGGGAATAGATACTTTATATTATACCGTTATGGGCAGCAATGCCTGCAGTACAGCAGTTGCCCACAAACTAACTGTGATCAATTGTCCTGTTGGTGTCAAGACACTGGCATCAGTTGTTTCAGATATAACAGTGTATCCTAATCCTGCAGGCATGCAGCTAAATGTAGATGGCCTTAAGGCAGCAGCTCATTACAGGCTGTTAAGTGTAGTAGGCACCGTGATGAACGAGGGAACACTTACAGCCGGTAAAAATACGATCTCATTATCAGGTGTTTCAGATGGTATGTATATGCTTGAAGTTGCTGATCCTGCTTCCGGCCTCACGATAACAAAAAAGATAATTAAAGGGGAATAATTTTTTATCCCGGCTGCATAAAACAAACTGCCCCGTCTTTTGGACGGGGCAGTTTGTTTTATATTAGTAATAACAGGGACAAAGCAATAGTTTTAAAAAATCCCACTTGGTTAATTCCTTCCGTAATACTTCATTGTAGTATAGGAATAGAAATTGTAAGTAAGTCCGACAGAAAATCCATAATTGATCATCGTTACATCCTTTACATAGTTCAACATCGGATTATACTCGCCCGGCTTATTGGTAAGCATTGATCTTGTTCTAGGCTTACCTGCAAACGATTCACTCTGGTAAAATATTCCAGCTTTCAGCATCAGGTTCTTTGTTACCAGGAAACCGAGGTCCAGCTGTCCCATATATCCTATTTTCTTTTTCTGGTAATTCACCTCTCCTGCTTTCTTGGTAGCAGGCTTATTTAAGCCCACGTTGTAGCCTATTTTTTTAAGGTCGGCAAAATAGGCGTCAATGCTGCCTTTAGGATTATCCTTGTTAAATTCTGTTTTGGTGATCAGCCAGTCATGTGGGTCCGGTACCGGTGAATTATCATAATTGTAAGTCAGGTTCGAACCCGTTCCTTCAAACTGGTAGATGGCCTCGTAGTCAAAGCTGGCTTGCGTAGTATAGTTGTTTGTCATCCATGTATTATAGAGTATGCCTGCGTCTAAGTTCAGTGTAAACAACTCGGACAGCACAATGTTATACCGGAGCAATAACGGTATGCTTATGTGTTCGCTTGTTATCTGCTCATGCAGGCCATTATTTGCGGTGATCACCTGTCTGAATGTACTGCCCTTATAGTCGCGCGACTGGTACTCTACATGAAAACGGTCTACATCCAGCGTTCCTTCGCGCTTATTATAGATCAGTCCCGATTGCAGGGCGAAACGTCTTCTCCTGTCAAAAAAGAAACCAAGCGCTGCGTTATAGCCAAATGAGCGTGACGCCGTATATTTCATTTGCCCTACGGACACATTCACAGGGTTGCTGTAATTAAGGGTCAGTGGATATGCATTATAGGTCTCTGTAAGTTTTCCCGGGCGGAAATCCAGCTCCAGGTACACCTTTACTTTTTCATCTCCCCTCACCTGCGCGAATAAGGACGGTGCCGCATAGCCGGCCGCAAGTATCATCAATAGAAAACGCTTCATATGCTTTGCTTAATGCTTTATAAATATTTTTTGGCCTATCTTTTCTCCGTTCCTGCTGAATAAGATCATGTACCCGCCTGGTATCAGTCCGTTCAGCAGCATGCTGCCCGTTCTGCCGGTCATGTACATTGTTTTTCGTTCTTTTCCCAGGGCGTCAAATAGTTTAGCCTCAATAAGGTCTGTCCTGCCTGCTCCGTTGATCTTTATATTGATCTCCTCACCTGCAGGGTTAGGGTATAAAAGTATTTCAATATTATTGGCCGTCATAGTGCTGTATACACTTGCCGGAGTATTGTAGTAAGATTTTTGCATGCAGCCATTGTGGTAAGTGAGTACCCAATAATTTTTTGTTGCCAGTTCCGGTGCTGCATTATAATAGTTCTGGTTCACCATTCCCGGCAGCAGGGTAGAGTCGAGCGTAGCCATATCGTCATAACCCCATTGGTATTTGTCAGCCATATTATCCTGGCATACAAAATCCGGCTGGTAATAAATTATGGAAGCATTGGGCGATTCTTCTGTGCCAATATGGAATGTAATACTATCTGCACTGCTGCAATCCGTATTGCCCTGGCTTGTATTAAGCGAAATGATACTTGTACCCGATGTGTTGAAGCTTACCAGGCAATACTGGCCTTTTGCAGCATATACGGTTGCATTCACTGCATTCCAAACATAATGTGCTCCCGCCGGTTCCGGTGCGTCAGCCCCGAAGTTTTGAAAAAGCGTATTGCTGCACAATACCGTATCAGGATGAGTAGTGATATGCGCATGTGCCGGTACCGGATTTACTGTTACGGTTATCGCTGCCACATCGGTACCACAGCTATTGGTCACTGAGTAAGAGATAGTAACAGTTCCTGCACTTACGCCACTTATCATTCCTGTGCTGCCTGCAATGGCAATGCTGTTATTGTTACTGCTCCATACACCCCCGGTTATTGTATCGTTCAGGGTTGCAGATGAATTGGCGCATAGTTTTCTTGTTCCGGTTATCACACCTGCAACCGGTAAAGGATTTACTGTAACCAGTACACGAGCTGTATCGCAGTTGTTGGCCGCGCTGTATGAGATGGTGGCAGTACCAACTGCTGACCCTGTTACCACCCCTGTAGATGATATGCCGGCAACAGAAGTGTCGCTGCTGCTCCACACACCACCTTTTACATCATTGACCAGTGCTGTTGTTGTGCCTTTGCATAACGTCGTTACCCCGCCTATAGGTTTTATTACAGGGTAAACGGTGACAGTGACCAGTGCTGTACATCCGGCAAGTGAAGTGAATAGTATATCCGCAGTGCCTGCGGCTACACCTGTTACTATGCCCGATGAGGCGTCGACAGACGCTACCGTAGTATTGCTGCTGCTCCATGTGCCTGCAATGGTGTCAGTAAGCGCGGTAGTCGCAGTTGGGCATAAATATGTAATGCCTGTTATAGGCGATGGTAATTGGTTTACAGTTACTGAAGCCGTTATTGCACAGCCCGATGGTGTTGTGTAGGTTATTGTTGCGGACCCTAAATAAAGTCCGGTAACTATACCTTTAAGTACATCCACAGAGACGGTCGTGTCAGTGCTGCTCCATATACCGCCGGCAGGTGCGTCGGTAAGAGTTGTGGTTAGTCCCAGGCAGATCTCCTTTGTTCCCGATATAGGTTCAGCGGCAGGATAAACAATTACATTAGTGGTAGCCGTGCATCCCAGGCCACTCGTATAGCTCACAGTTGCCGTTCCTGCTCCAAGCCCGGTTATTACACCTGTGGTGCCATCTATACTGATGGCGGTGCCTGCAGCGCTCCATGTGCCACCCGGTGTAGCATCACTTAGTGTGGTGGTGCTGCCTGCGCATACGGTAGTTATTCCGGTGATGCTACCCGGAACTGGCTTTACCGTAATCGTTTTGGTGCTGATACAGCCCGATGGATTAGTGTAAGTAATTGTTGCTGTACCATCGCTTACGCCTGTTACAATTCCATTAGTACCTATAATTGCAATAGCAGTGTTACTACTGCTCCACGCTCCTGCTGTATTGGTAATAGTAAGATTGAGCTCCATGCCCACGCATACGCTCGATGTGGATGGGCCTATGCTTGCCGGTAATGCATTTACTGTGACAATGGTCATGGTATTGCACCCTGTGGTAAGTGCATACGTTATTGTTGCCGTACCTGCGGCTATCCCGTTAAGTATACCATTGCTGGTTCCTATAGTCGCTATTGTTGTATTGCCTGTTGTCCATATACCACCCGCTACTGCATCGGTCAATGTAGTAGGGTTTCCTGCACACACAGTTTTTATTCCTGTTATCGGGTCAGGCATTGTGTCTACGGTAATGATCACAGTAGTTGCGCACCCTGCAGGCAATGTATAAGATATTACAGTCGTGCCTGCCTTTATACTAGTTACGAGTCCCGTGCTGCTAACTGTCCCAATAGCTGTATTGCTGCTGCTCCAACTACCGCCCGTTGTCGTATTCGTTAGTGATATAGGCGATCCTGCACAAACACGGGCACTCCCTAGTATGAGTATACTTACCGGTAACGGATTTACAGATGCTGCTAAAGTTGTTTTACAGCCTGTAGATAATGTATAGGTAATAGTAGCTGTACCTGTGCTTACACCTGTTACTGTACCGTCTGTGCTGCCCACTGTCGCTTTGCTGGTATTGCTGCTGGTCCATGTCCCGCCGGTTATAGCATCACTGAGTGTAGTAGGCTGACCTATGCAAACAATAGGTGTTCCTGAAATGGCATCAGGTGCTTTATTCACCATGAGCATTTTTGTAATGGTAGATACACACCCTATAGTATCTGTCACCTGCAATGTTATAGACTGGGCGCCCGATACTGTATATATATACGATGGCGCTGCAGCAGTACTTGTGGCACCACTGCCAAACGACCATAGCCATTTAGCCGGAGCAGAAAATACACTTGCAGACATATCGTGCAATGTTGTAGGCATATTCTGGCATACAGGATCAGGGTTTGCACTGAATGCTGCAATTATCGTATCAGCCTTTATGGTATCTGCTCCTATGCTATAGCTGGAGCAGCCTGAAACCCCGGTCAGTATCAATGCAGGAACGTAGCGACCAGGGGATGAGTATCTGTGGGTTATTGTATCAACCTGAGCAAGGGTATCAGCGGTGCCATCCCCATAATCCCAGACCAGATTGATCACTTTTGCCAGTGGTGCGCTGAAATGAACAGGGGCCGAAGTGCATACTGTTTGTGGCAGGTAAGAAAAACCTCCCGCATATCCGAATACACTTACATTTCCATAAGCATCTGCGCTGCAGCCATCACCATTATATACGGTCAGGTGCACCTTATAAAGCCCGGTATCTGTATATATGTTGGAAGGGAAAACTGCATCAGAGCCATTGCCATCACCCAGGTCCCATATACTTACTGCTGCTCCGCTGCTTGTATTGATGAAGGTGACATTTATAGGAGGGCATACGGCAAAAGAATCGGTCATGTGGAAAGAGGCAACAGGGTTCGGATGTACTGTTATGGAATCTATTGAAGTCAGGGAATCAACACAGCCGAAAAAGTCGTACGCGGTAAGCTTGACGAAATAACTGCCCGGTGTGGCATAAAGATAATGAGGCTGCTTAACAGTGCTTGTATTGCCATCTCCAAAAGACCATAGATAGTTTTTGGCAGATGTGCCGTTGGTAAAATAGACGGAGTCTGTGGTACAGGATATTGTTCTGCTCGATGTAAAGCTGATCGGGGTCTTGTGAATAGTAACAGATGTTGTGGTCTTCGTCGTGTCCTTGCAGCCTATATTATCTGTTACGATCTCTTTGATAGCAAAAGTGTTCGAATTAGTATAGGTATGTGTTATAGTCGGGGAAGACGTAGTGGCTGTTGTGTTATCGCCAAAGATCCATACGTAGCTGCTTAAAGTAACACCTGTCACGTCCCTCGACACGTCTGTAAATCCGATAGGTGTACTGCGGCAGGCGCTTGTAGTTGATATGCTGAAGCTGGCAGTAGGTTTAGCAACAGTTATTGGTGCAATGGCCGCAGTATCCAGGCATCCGTTGGCGTCAGTTATTACCAGGCCTATGTTATTAATGCCGGGTATACGCATGGTCATTTGCATGGGGTCACTGGCAAATCCCGGATTGTGATTAAAAATAAGGGTATTGTTATTGTACCACCTGTAGTTGGTCGGCATGTTATTGGGCGAAGCATGACCCACCACACCATCAAAGGAGTCTACTACATCTCTGCACACAGCATTTTGATGTGGGAATATTACTGGTGTCAGGCGCGTAAGATCTACTGTCGAGGATGCGGTATCCCGGCATCCGGAAATCTTATTGTAAGTGGTCAGGAAAGTTTTGTGTACTCCCAATGTGGAATAATAGTGTGTTACAGATTTCGATGCATCCGTAGTGCCATCATCAAATAGCCATAGCCGGGAATCGCTGCCCTCAGAATAGTCATCATAGATTATCCCGTTATAAGGTATGCAGGCATACTTGCGGCTTATGTTCGCTATTGCCGAATCTACAGTAACATATATCGTGTATGGTGTGGAATAACAACCGTTATAGCCTGTCACTAAAGAGAACGGCTGATTACCTGCTTTCACCGGCACAAAATAGCCGGCATTCTTGGGACTTGAGCCGGCATATGGAGGACTTGGAATTCCCTGCATCCAGAAATACTCATTGATCTTTGGGAAGCTCGATGTGCTTCGGTAAAAAATAGTATCTGATGCGCAGGTATGCGTGGGCGTAAGTGTAAAAGAGGCGGTTGGGGTAGTGCCGGCTTCTACTGTTAATACACTGTCGTCGGTACACCCGTTGGCATAAGCAACATGTATGCGCACCTTGTATATTCCTGCTGCCGTAAAGGTGTGAGATGGCGAAGGTGCTGTAGATGCGGGTGAACCGTCGCCGAAATTCCAGGTATACGATGTTATAGGCGGAGGATAAGGCAATATAAGGCTTTGTCTGCACGGAGGGGAGGGGCATGCAGGAGGGTGCGGGTCTTCAATAATATATTGGCCTGCAACTTTAAAATTCGCTGTTACCGGTATGCAGCCACTCAGGTGGTCGCTTGCCCCGGTTGTTATATAATGGTTCTTAATGGTATCTATCGTGGTAACTGTGTCTTTGCACCCAATGCTATTGGTCAGCACCATGCTGATATGTTTTACTGTCGGCAATATAGTGTCTTCACCTGCATAGTAATGGGTGACATTAGCGCCTGTGCCCATGCCATCTCCGAATATCCAGTCTACCGTAGTGGCCGGTGATGTAGTTGCGTTAAATACAAGCGTGGACCTTGGTGTGCAGGCCTGGTTAACCGTAAAGCTACCCGCAGGTTGCTGGATACTTATAGGGTGCATTATTGTATCATAGCAGGTATCATTATAAGCGATAAGCTTTATGGGGTAGGTACCTGTTGTTGTCCATCTATGTATAGGGCTGTCAGATAATGGCGATCCATCTCCAAAATCCCATTGGGCTGATGTGTATAGTGGGCTGGTATTTGTGAATCGTATCTCGGTATTCATACAGCCATTTGCTATAGCGGTGAATGCAGCCTTATAGCCACTTACACCAATATAGTTTTTCTGCACTAGGTTGTCTGTACAGCCATTAGCATCGCGTACCTGTAATTGAACGGTATATGATCCCGGTGTTGTATAAGTATGTGCAGGGCTCTTTAAGGTTGATGTGGCGGCATCTCCGAATGACCAGGTGTAGGTCAGCGGGGCTTTACCCGTTGCTGTATTAATAAAGGCGGCGGCTGCCGGATATTTGCAGAAATAGGACTGAGCAGCGCCAAAGATAGCTACCGGGGTATTGAAAATATTGATCAGCCCGGTCTTCACCTTGGTATTGGTACAGCCTTTACTGTTTACGGCAAGCAGCACAATATTATAACGGCCGGGTGCTGTGTGGGTATAAGTAGTGGTTGCAGTATGGCTGCTTGCGCCGTCACCGAAGTTCCAGGTATAGGTCAGCGTGCCCCATGCATTGGCGACGCTGGTACTGGAGTAGTTGATGGGCGTACCGGGGCACACATTGGTGTCACTAACATTGAAGTTTACTGTTGGCTTGCCGTAAGCCCTTATGATCATTGTAGTATCCTTATGCGCACTGCCATTGTGCGCGGTGAGCGTTACTGTATAAGTACCTGCTGTGGTATAGGTAGTAGATACATCTTTTAGTGTAGAGGTAGCGCTGTTGCCAAGTACCCATGTATAGGTGGTGGCCCCTGTAGATGTGTTGCTGAAATGAATAACAAGAGGAGCGCATCCTGCTGTATCTGTTGCATTAAACGAAACGAATACCTGGCTTTCAGCTGTGCTACTAAACAGAATAAAGATCAGTGCAATGATAAAAAAGAATAGCCTGTTTATATGTAGTGCAGGTCTGCAGCATTTATAAACATGATAAGGAAAACGGATTATTGAGGATATAGTTTTATTCATTCGCCCGGTTATAGGTGTTTCGTGATAGCAGCGAACTGCCCATAGATATATAGAATGTATAATAATTCTACTGACTAAAGTTATTGATTATTCGTGTAAATGTCTAATCCCGGGGATGTCAAATTCAGAGGCCGGATAGCCACTCTTTTACAACTTCCTGGTACATATCATAATATCCGTCCAGTACAGGAGAGGCAAAAGGGAATTTTTTTGCCTCGGTCAATGAATGGTACAGGTCAAATCCTTTTTGTTTTGCAGCATAAAATATACCTGAGTCGTACAGGTAGCTGGCAAGATATTCCTGTTCCGTCTGTCCGGGTGTTGGTATCAGGATAGCTTTTTTGCGCATCGCCACCAGGTCCATTATTGTGGAATAACCGCTACGGCACACAACCATGCCGGCAGTTGATAGTATCGATGCTAACTCTTTATTAGCTAGTCGTTTATGATACGATATGTGTTCCGGGATATGGTCCGGTGGGGTAGCTGCATCACTTCCGGCTACAAAAGTAACTTTGCTTTTATAGGTCAGTGCCTGTTGCCATAGCAGCTGTTCTGTTTCACTGCGTTGAGGCTCGGGGCCCGATAGTAGTATCAGCAGGTGCTCTTCATCGGCAGGGTTCGCATGTATTCCTTCAAACCGCGATAAAAGGCCAATATATTTTGTTTGCTTAGGTGTGTGGTCAGTATGGGCCAGTTTGCCGCTCAGGTTAGGTATGTTTGGAGTATCTGCCACCCACACAGCACTGAACTGCTCCAGGTATTTGTAATGGATCCGCTGTATTACACGGTCTGCAAATTTGCCCATGCCGCTGAGTACTTGTAGTTGGTGAGTAAGTATCACAGATGGAACAGCCGCATGGTACAAGCCATACCTGTTATCCGAAATGATGCCATCGATCTGTCGGTCCTGCACCAATTGTTGCAGCCATATATGCTCTTCGTTTATAGTTGCAGAAATGCCGGGTAATTGTGACAGCAACCCTATTTGACCCCATTTATTCCATTTCGAATATTGGACATTATACCCCTTAAGGTCAATGACATCTATATTGTCGAAAGTTTCCTTAATGAACGATAACTGTGACGCATTGCCCGCAACAACAGGTACATGTCCAAGGCTTTGTATATGACGGATAATTGGCACGCAACGGGTAGTGTGGCCAAGTCCCCAGTCAAGCGGCGCAATTAGAATATGTTTAGGATTGTTGGTAACCAATATTCCTTATTTTTACAAAAGTATTATTTTATGAAACGAACTAAGAGAAAGAATACGGCCACAACTATTTTATTATTGGTTGTCTTTTCGCTGGTGGCACAAAGTTGTCATAGTAGTAAAAAGTGTGGTTGCGAAGGCGATCTTATGGGAAACTATAAGTTGCATAAGCGAAACAGGTATTAATTTAGAGTACTGATAGCTAAAATACGAGCGTATATGAACGGGCAATACAGGGATCATGTATGGACTAATTTCTCAAAGAGTATTATGGCTACTGACGCAGGCTCAGCAGTATTTCTCGCCTCCTTCCTTCAGTATCTTGGTAATGATTATGAGTACACCTCTGTACTTGAGGTTATAGACCTTCAGAAATACAAGGTGATCAAGCCCAAAACAAAAGTTCGTATAGCGTTACGGGAGCGAATAAAAATGCCTTTTGTGTTCGTCGTTGGCAAGAATTGATTCTAAATAGTCTGGAATGGCTATGTAATATGCAAATCGGCCATATATAGTCGTTTATTTGCATTGGTCTTATATTATTCTGTCAAATTTTTTTTTTCTGATTTTTCTGAATAGCTTTATCTCCTGCGGTACAAGGTGTTAAAGCCATTTTACCATCATTTTTTTCAAAGCAAAAGAAATATGTTGCTTTGAAGCCTGCTTTTTTTAATTTTAAGGCTGGTAATCCGATCATGGTGGGTAACTGCTTTGTCATAATAACTATTAAATAGAAAGTATGGAAATAAAGATCGCACCTGTAGATGAGCAGGTGAAAGAAATGGATAAAGGATATGATGTATCAAGACGCCGTTTTTTTCAGTTGGCCGGGGGTATAGCAGGTGCAGGCTTACTGCTGTCTGCTTGCCATAAAACAACGCCTAACAAAGATGTGTATATTGGTAGCGGCGACACGGCACTATTGAACTACTTATACATTCTGCAGCAGCTTGAAGCTGCTTTTTATACACAGGCATTCGCTACACCATACTACGGGCTCACTTCCAGCGATTATGACCTGCTTAAAGATGTTCGTGATCAGGAAATAGCACATCGTGAGTTTTTCAAACGATTGCTGGGAGCTGATGCAGTACCTGATATATCAACTGATTTCTCGCTCGTTACTTTTGCCGATCGTACCAGCGTGCTCACTTATGCTGCCAGGTTCGAGGATATGGTAATATCAGCTATGAATGGTGCCGTACGTTTGTTTACAAATACAGACCATGTGCTCTCTATTAGCAAAATGATAACTGTAGAAGCCCGGCACTCCGCTTACTTCCGCAACCAGATAAGCCTGAATGATTTCTCAAACGGTGTTGTGGATACAAATGGTTTAGGCCAGTCAGCAACCCCGGCGTCTATATTAACTGAGGCACAGACCTTCATTCATACTACATTTGATAAGACACAATTACCTAACTAAGTCGCAATTGCAATAATATGGATTTTAAGAATATACTAAATGAACTAGAGCAGGCCGGCCAAAAGATAAATGGTCGCCGCGAGTTGCTGACCGGTTTTGGTAGTAAAGTAATGGTAGCTGCTTTACCTTTTGCTGTTGGTTCTCTTTTTCAGAAAGCATCTGCTAAAACTACGGCTCCCGATACAGTTCCCCAGGCGCTCAATTTCATTCTGGAAATGGAATATTTCGCGTACAATTATTACCATACAGGAAATAATACAGGAGGCCTGATCCCGGCAGCAAACCAGGCGGGTTTCCTTACCATAGAAAATCAGAAAAAAGCGCACATCAATTATCTTAATACTGTAATTACAGCTATGGGTGTAGCGCCGTTCACACCTAAGAACTATGATGCTTCGGCAGCAAATCCTTTATACATTGTTTCAGGAGCATATGATTTCACTGCTGCAGGTAAATACCTTGTGTTTAGTGACTATCCAACTTTTATAATGATGTGCGAGGTATTTGAAGATACATTCATTCGTGGCTATAAAGGGGAAATACCTGCAGTACTTGGCGACAAAGGAACGCTTGAATTGATGATGCGCATGCAATCTTCTGTAGGTCGTCATGCATCGCATGCGCGTTATGTAAGAAGGCTGTTAGGTTATACTTCTGCGCCCGAACATCCATCCCCATGGATTACAGACAATATTCCACCCGACGTGCGTTTGCAGGCATATTATGATGGCGAAGATGCAGTAGGACAGCAAGGTGTTGATATCTCCGGTTTGTCCGGTAGTACTGGCGCCGTACCACACTACTCTGCTACGGCAGCTTTTGATGAAGCATATGATAAGAGCGTAGTTTTATCGCTTTTATCGCCATTTAAGACGTAACAACAGCTTTATAATAAATAGCAAAAACGGGCTGCACTATGTGCAGCCCGTTTTTGCTATTTATTAAATTCAATCCCTCTTCCCGTGACTGTATTCGTAAATATTTGTCACCGTATGGTTCCCTTCAAATAGCTTGATCAGTTTCTTTTGCTCATCATACAGCACCATATCCGGCACTACCTTTGTACCATAAAAACCGCCAAAGAAGAATTCATAATCTCTGCCTACCAGTTGAATGTTCTTATACTTGCCAAGGTGATATTTATCATAAAACTCTTTCAGCTCGGTCATGCTATGTACCGGGGTGATCATATAGAGTTGTATGTCGCTTATAGAGTCCATGCCTGTGGTCAGCTCTTTTACCTGCCGCTGGCAATGCTTGCAATCAGGCGAAAAGAAAACGATCAGTGTCTTTTTGCCCTTGGGTATGTTATACGTATTGAAGATGGTCACACTGTCCATCATCCTGATATTGAATGCAGGCAGGGTAGGGAACTTCTGGAATGGACTCAATGTATCCACCACAGCAGCTTTTGTG
>JAOQAP010000041.1 GCA_025963465.1 Flavipsychrobacter sp. | reverse complement strand
TTCATGGATTACTTATTTGTATTCCCTTTTCCATCTTCGTGATAGTTAGCTTCGTCTCTAACCCTCGTCTTTGGCTGCATAGCTTACCGCCTGATATTGCAAAATGTGTGCATCCTAAAACAGGGGTAGAAAAAAAGATAACCTATTATGTATTAATGCCGATCTTCCTGTTGATACTTCCCGGTTTATCTGTTGTTTCGGTATTATATCTTTCTACTATCATGCACCTCTCATTTGTAGCCATATTGGTACATATGTATATCGTATGGATAACGGTTCATTTATGGGATCTATTTGTTATTGACGGTATTGCGATGTTCATAATTGATCCTCAAAAGCCTCCCATCGCGGGCACGGAAGGGGCGGATGGTTGGTCAAACTTTAATTTCCACATCAGGGACTTTTTGAAAGCCATAATTATGAGCCTTTTGTTTGTAGTTCCTGTTTCTTTGATATTGTGGATTGTATTGTAACCTATAAACCTGCTATGTCCAAACCACTGATTCATAAAAAGCTCCTGCTGGAAAAATATCCGGGTAAGGGCGGCTGGACCTATGTGCAAGTGCCCGGCATATATCCTGATAATAAAGGTGCATTTGGCATGGTGAGGGTAAAAGGCAGCATAGATAGCTATGAGCTAAAGAAATATCACCTGATGCCAATGAAGAGTGGCAATCTCTTTCTGCCTGTAAATGTGGCAGCCCGAAAAGCTATTGATAAACAAGCGGGTGAATATGTGGAGGTGACACTGTATATAGATGATGATCCTGTAGAAATACCGGTAGATCTTTTGGCCTGCCTGGAAGACGAACCTAAAGCGCATAACTTCTTCAATAAACTTTCAGATACAGACAAACAGAACTACATAGACTGGATATACAGCGCTAAAAAAGAAGAGACAAGAGTAATACGCATGGCAAAAAGTATCGGGAAGTTAATAAATAACATGCGATTTTATGATAAAGAGTAGATTTAACAAATATTCATTTTTGTCCTTTCTGTTGATTTTCAATTACTTATTTATTTCAGGAGACCGTGTTTAACCTGCTTCCGTCTTTTGACGGTGTTTTGGTAAGGTGTCAATACTTAAATTTGAAGCTACAACACTATGACAACTGAAACAACATGCTATTTTCATCACTACTTCTTGTACAGCCTGATAAGCTAGACCGTACCGGGATGAAATACCTGCACAATCACTCAGCTGTGATATATAGAATGCAACAAGAACAGCAAATAGAAGTGGAGGTAAGTTGCCTGATGACAATAAAAGACATGAATCTCCTGGAAGGCCTGGATGAGCAAACACGACTCGACTGGCTGATATAGATAAAGACTTTTCGTGGAATCACTACCACGACACCTATGAGTATGAAAAACTGAAGAATACCGGCTCTTGAGCCGGTATTTCTTTTTTAACCTCGGCGGTACGGTTTTTAGATGATTAGTGCAAATACTATACAATGAACACCGAAGAGATAAAGAACGTGCTGGAAAAAAGCATGCACGACCGTAAGAAAATTGCTATTAATTATAAGAACGGAGAAAATTACTTTGGCTGGATAACAGAGCCTAATGATACACTCACTACTACTATAGTACTGATGGTGGACGGCATAATGCCGCATACTGTAGATATAGAAAATGTGGAGAGTGTAGAGATCACCAACGAGTATTTCTAAACAATGAAACGGACAAAGATATTTACAGAAGATAGTGCTGAGAAGCTACAACGGGGCATAAACAATTGGCTCTCGAAGAACAGGGCTATTGGCATTATCCGTACAGATATGCAGGTGACATCGATAGCTAATAAAGCCGCTTACAGTTTCTATATCCTTTATGAGACATTAGAGGCATCTGCAGAAGTGGCTGTTTCTGCACAAATGGAAAGTATACTGACGTCAGAGGAGATACAAACCGAAGTAAAGCCTGAAAATGTAATTACACCGGATAAGGATGTTTATAACACGCAATAACAACTGTTTTTATTATTCGCCTATGTAAGTGACGCGTGTAAACAGATTCTTAATCCAGGTTTCATCACTTTCATTCGTAAATGAAAAAACGCAAACCAGGACTTCGTTGCCCCGCTCTTTTACACCTTTAAAATCCCATCCGTTCTCTGACTGCGTTATGGTAGGTTCCCTATTAGCAATAGTGTTGGTGGAGATCAGATGATTATTCTTTATAGTTAGGATGGAAAAATATAAAATGCGGCTCTCGTCCTTATTGATGAATTGCAAGGAGTCATTGTTATCTATGCGCTGGTAGTCCGCCCCAATAGGT
Organism: Flavipsychrobacter sp.; assembly: GCA_025963465.1. Classification (GTDB taxonomy): domain Bacteria; phylum Bacteroidota; class Bacteroidia; order Chitinophagales; family Chitinophagaceae; genus Nemorincola. The sequence goes on along the minus strand of JAOQAP010000041.1, from coordinate 1,812 downwards.
ATACTCCAGTTTTGGAACAAGTCTTTACCCCGGAGCATTTTTTTCAGAAATCGCAGCATTTTATAAAAATAACTATAAAAGTATAAATAGCCGCCGTACAAGCGGACGTTTGTCTTAGTATTACTTCGCCTGTTTATTATATTCGCAGCATAATATAGAAACCAATGAAGAAGCTGCTCGTATTACTTTGCTCCGGTTTATTTTTCCTTTCAGCCTGTGATGGTAATAAAACACCGGAACAGGAAGAAGCAGAAGCCAAAGGTGAATTGCCTAATATCAGTTTGTTCATCAGCTCTTGTGAGAGTACAGACTCATTGTTGTGCAATCCTGATTCCTGTGTTGCCACCGACTGCGGTATAGAGGACTATTATTTCACTTTGAAAGGGAATGTAGTGCAGCGGGTATCTTGCCTGGGAGAAGAAGATGCGCTATGGGTGATAGGCAAATACAGGGTGGGCGACTCAGGTATCGTCTGCCAGATGGATAAGGTGTATATGGTGAGCCTGAAGCCCGGCCCTGATGGCACGGTGAACTATAACAAAGGGGAGTATGTGAACCTGGAGAATAAAGAGCCTCATTTGCTGGCAAGATCTGCCTGCAAAGGAATATTATATACCAAACGCTATAGTGAGACACAGTTGACAGAGTTAAGGCAACGCCGGGAAAGCGCGCCATTTGGCAGAATATACTCCCAAAAGAAGGACAGGGAAGAAGTAATGGTGGCTGAGTTGAAGAAAGTGAAAGTGTTGGCTGATCTATAACGTCTTTTTGTTGGGAGCTATATATATTCTTCCATTAATATGGTATCTTGTTACAAACACTGAATTTTATGAAAAATCTGATAGCCATCCTCCTCATTGCTGCCGCATGTTCTTCATGTGGAAATTCTAACAGCAAAGCCTCGGGCAAAGAAAAAGAAATGCTGAAAGAGGTTTTTGTGAAAAACTGTATGAACTCAGCTGACAAGTCTAATGAGCAGTTATACAATGCTATGAAGACCTATTGTGATTGTGCGGGAGAAAAAGTAGTGAATAAATTCACTAAAGCTGAAATGGCAGCTTTCGATGGTATGCCTGAAGCTGAAATGGAGGCTAAGCTAACACCGGTAATTGAAGACTGTCTTTCAGATCTTAAAAAAGAAATGGGTGTTACTGAACCTGCAGCACAATAAGGCCTCTTAAAATAGGTTTATGAAAAAGATATTTATAGCAATGTTGCTTGTATTTGCAACAAGTACTGTTTTTGCTCAGAAGATAACTGACCCTAAAGAGCGCAAACAGATGAAAGAGGAGTTTATGAAAAGCTGCATGGCATCTGCCACAGAGGGTGGAGATGAAGGTCTTTACGAGGTGATGAGGGTATATTGCGATTGCTCAGCCGAAAAAATATTAAACAAGCTCACTAAGAAGGAAATAGAAGCAATGGATAAGTTGACTGAAAAGGAAACTGAGGAAAAGGTAATGCCTATCATTCAAGGCTGTATGGACCAGTTGCTGAAAGACCTGGAAAAAAAGCAGGCGAAGTAGATCATTATAACTAACTATAAAGAAAACGTCCCGCATATTGCGGGACGTTTTCTTTTATAAAAAGACTTCTTGATCTTATTTATCAGCTACCATATAGTTGCATAGCTTATACAGCACTCTTGCACCTACTATAGCATCTATGTTGTCTGCGCTTTGTATTCCGGTTGATACCTCGTTTACGTCGAAACCTATTATTTCGCGTCCGCTCTGGTGCAGTTGCTTGAAGAGATAGAACACTTGTTCCATTTCAAAGCCACCGGGAACAGGGGTACCTGTATTAGGACAC
>JAOQAP010000032.1 GCA_025963465.1 Flavipsychrobacter sp. | reverse complement strand
TCAAGATTGATATACTCCAAAAGGCCTTTTTCCGCCCAGTATTCCAATGATTGTGCTGGTATTTCTACTTCATCAGGTATCAGGGCTTCTACTGCTGCTATATCTTTAGGGCTTGACGGGCCGCCATGTGCGCCTTTCAACTTATAACCATTGTATGACGGAGGGTTGTGAGATGCAGTTATTACCACGCCTTGCTGTGCGCCCAGTTGCAATACGCCCAGTGAGATCATAGGTGTGCTGATAAATCCCTTAGCCAGTAAAACCTTTACGCCATTGGCACACAATACCTTAGCTGTTACTTCAGCAAACATTTCTCCACCAAAACGGCAGTCATGACCTACTACTACTGTCGGTGTACTGTGTTTAGATAATATCCATTCAGCCTGTCCTTTCGCCACTCGGGCTACGTTATATACGGTGAATTCCTGTGCTATGATGGCGCGCCATCCGTCAGTACCAAATTTGATCTTTTCTGTTGTCATAATATTTTTGAGGATATAAAAAAGTTTAGATAGTTAAATATTGTGAAGTGCAAATTTATAAAACGTTTTGTACCGATAAGCTATTTAATTTTACAAAAAAGAATGATAACACTATGTCCGCACTACTCAAATCAATAGATCCCAATACAGGCAAAGAAATAGCCACATACGAAGCATATAACGAAAAGAAAGTTGAAAGCGCCCTGAAACTGGCCGCAAATACATTTGAAGACTGGCGTAAAGAGCCATTTACTAAACGGGCTGCTTTGCTAAGAGCTATAGCAAAAGAGTTGCGCAAAGAAAAAGATAAGTTAGTGAAACTGGCTGCGAAGGAAATGGGTAAGCCAATACAGCAGGGCTACTATGAAGTAGAGAAATGTGCCAGCACCATGGAGTTTTATGCAAAGGAAGGCGCTAAGTTTCTTGCAGACCAGGTGATAAAGACGGATGCCCGCAAAAGCTACGTATCGTTTCGCCCGCTGGGAGTTGTGCTTGCTATAATGCCGTGGAATTTTCCTTTCTGGCAGCTGTTCAGAGCTATGGCGCCTACAGTAATGGCCGGCAATACAATGATACTGAAACATGCATCCAATGTGAGCGGCTGTGCGCTGGCTATAGAGCAGGTGATCAGGAAAGCGGGTGCGCCTAAGGGATTGATGCAGACATTGCTTATCCCGTCATCAGTAGTGGAAGCATTGATAGATGATAGAAGGGTAGCGGCTGTAACCCTTACCGGCAGCACTGCTGCCGGTAGCAAAGTGGCAGAGGCCGCGGGGCGTAATCTGAAAAAAGTGGTACTGGAACTGGGTGGCAGTGATCCATACATTATTCTTGCTGATGCCGATATGGACAAAGCAATAGAAATAGCAGTACGGGGCAGGCTGGTGAATACAGGGCAGAGCTGCATTGCGGCCAAGCGTTTCGTGGTGGTAAAGTCGGTGAGAAAAGAGTTTGAACGTCGCTTCACCGAGCAGATGAAACTGGCTACATGGGGTGACCCGATGGATGAAAAGAATAAGATAGGTCCCATGGCCCGCCATGATCTGCGCGACCAGTTGCATGTGCAGGTGCAGCAAAGTATAGCCAAGGGTGCAAAGTTGCTTTGTGGCGGTTTTATACCTGACTCACCCGGTGCGTTTTACCCGCCCAGTGTGCTTACCAATGTAAAGAAAGGTATGCCTGCTTATGATGAAGAGCTCTTTGGCCCGGTAGGTGCTATTATAGAAGCTAAGGATGAAGCGGATGCCATGCGCATTGCCAACGACAGTATTTATGGTCTCGGCGGTGGTATCATTTCAAAGAACCGGGCGAGAGCTGAAAAGCTTGCTGCGGAAGAACTGAACGCGGGAAGCTGCTTTGTCAATGACTTTGTACACTCTGATCAGCGGTTGCCGTTCGGCGGGGTAAAACATAGCGGCTACGGAAGGGAGCTTGGCTCGTTTGGTATACATGAATTTGTGAACATCAAAACTGTTTATATAAAATAGCCGTAAATTATAGTGCGATATTGCACTGTAATTGTTTAAACCTATAGTTATGCGTAACGGCAGGTCATTAGTATTTTCCTTGGTATTGTTTTTTACGCTTGTTATATTACAGGCATGTGCCCAAACTAACACTAAAAAAATCAGTAAAATGTACACATACTTAGCGCTCGGCGATTCATATACAATAGGAGAACAAGTGCCTATGCACGACAATTTCCCATACCAGGCGGCAAAGCTGCTGAATAATAAAAAAATAGAAGTTGCAGACCCGGTGATCATTGCCACCACCGGCTGGACAACCGATGAACTTGCTTCATCTATAAGGGAGCATAACATACAGGACAAGTTTTCATTCGTCTCCCTGTTGATAGGTGTGAATAACCAGTACAGGGGTAGGAGCGTGGTGAATTATAAAGAGGAGTTCACTCAGTTGCTCAACCAGGCTATCGGTTTTGCAGATGGAAAGCCGGAACGTGTGTTTGTACTTTCTATACCAGATTGGGGCGCAACACCATTTGCGGAAGGAAAGGACAGGCAGAAGGTAGCCACAGAAATAGATGCCTACAATGCTGCCTGCAAAGAGATAGCGCTTGCCCACAAATGCCAGTACATAGAGATAACAGGCAGTACAAGAGAGCACGCCCAGGATAAGGATTACCTGGCAGGTGATGGCCTTCATCCATCGGGTAAGGAATATACCGTTTGGGCTGAAAGGCTTGCTGATGTGGTTGCTAAAACATTAAAGCCATAGCATGAACCTCGATAAACTTCGTGAATTATGTATGTCTATGCCCGGTGCCACTGAAGGTATCAAGTGGGAAGATCACATCTGCTTTATGGTTGCAGAGAAGATGTTTTGCATCACCGGCGAGTTTGGTGGCGCAAGCATCAAGGTCACTCCAGAGGATTTTGAAGCGCTGACTGAAAGAGACGGAATAATACCTCAGCCATACATGGCTAGGAACATGTGGGTAAACATACGGGAGTTTAATAAGCTGAAGCCAAAAGAATGGGAGCAATATGTACGCCAGTCATACGAGCTCATCAGGTCGAAACTGCCCAAAAAGGTACAGAAGGACTTGGGTTAAGCTTAGTAGCATGAGGTTGAAATAATCTTACAGAATGTGCCTAAAAGCTTTCCTTGGGAAAATTATTTTGTTATATTTGTCCAAACATTCTGTATGAAGTATAGATTTATTCTATTTGTTTTGTCTTGTGCTCTATCCTCTATGCCTGCTCAGTCCCAGATGAAGCAGATCATTTCCATAGCAGGAAATGGCGAAACAGGCTATAGCGGTGATGGTGGCACCAGTGTTGATGCGAAGCTCAGCGCGCCACTTGGTGTAGCAATAGATGCAAGCGGTAATGTGTATATCCAGGACGTATTCAATAACCGTGTACGTAAAGTTTCAACAGCAGGTATTATTACAACTTTTGCGGGACTGGGTACTGAAGGGTATACGGGTGATGGTACTAATGCACAAACAGCACAGGTAATGCCTTCCGGCATAGCTACAGATAAGTATGGTAATGTATTTATTGCCGATGCTGCCCATTCGGTTATCCGTAAAGTAAATACGCTGGGTATCATCTCTACTTATGCAGGCACAGGTACTTTTGGTCGTACCGGTGATGGCGGCCCGGCAACGGCGGCAAGAATAGGCAAGCCTTATGGTATCACTGTAGATACATTCGGTAACCTTTATATGGCAGACGCAGGCGCTAACGTTGTTCGCAGAGTAAGCAAAACAGGTATTATCACAACAATTGCAGGCGATGATACTGCGCGTTATGCAGGTGACGGTGGTATGGCTACACTGGCCAGCCTCGATTCTCCATATAGCGTTGCTGTAGACGTTTATGGAAATGTTTTTATCAGCGACTTCTTTAATGATGTTGTCCGTGTAGTTACTCCTGATCATATGATCAACACTTATGCCGGTATACATGGTAATAAGAACTATTCCGGTGATGATGGTCCGGCAACAGCTGCCGATCTTAACAGGCCTCGCGGTATCGCAGTAGACATGACAGGTAACCTGTACATAGCTGATGCGGAGAATAATGTTATTCGTATGGTAGATCCTTCAGGTATTATCACTACAGTAGTAGGTAATGGTACTCTGGGTTTTGGTGGTGATGGTGGTTATGCACTTGGCGCAAACCTGCACAACCCTTATGCTGTAACTGTTGACCGTTATGGTTCTATCTATGTAGCAGACGCCAACAACCAGCGTATACGTAAAGCATTCAATCCTAAGCTTGCAGTTAACAATGTTGTAAACGGATCAGGTGTTCAGGTGTATCCTAATCCTTGCTCTGATGCGATCAATATCACAGGACTGATCGCAGGCGATAAAGTATGTGTGTATGATATGGCAGGTCGCGCAGTAAGTGAAGTGAAAATTGCGGTTAACAGCAGGCAGGCATTTGATGTTAAGAACATTGCATCAGGCTTGTATATGTTGCAGGTTGCTGACGCAACAGGCGATAAGAAAGCTGTAGTGAAACTTGTAAAAGAATAATTACTGGAGATATTAAACTAAAAAATGCCCCGGATATCCGGGGCATTTTTTAGTTTAAGCTATATATCATTAACTAGCCAATAGAAACCAGTTCCAGGTCAAATATCAGGTCCTGTCCTGCAAGAGGGTGGTTGCCGTCAAGCATCACTGTTTCTTCAGAAACGGCTGTGATTACAACAGGGAATACATTGCCTGAGTTATCGCCCATCTGTAGTTCCATGCCTACTTCCGGTTTCATGTCAGCAGGAAATTCACTGATCGGGTATTCCATTTTCATGTCATCGCTGTGATGCCCGTATGCTTCTGTAACAGGTATATGTACTGTTTTCTTTTCGCCCGGTTTCATGCCTAATACAGCATCATCAAATCCTTTGATCACCTGGCCGCTGCCTGCAGTGAATTCAAGTGGCTCACGTCCATCTGAGCTGTCAAAAGTAGAACCATCTGTAAGCTTGCCATGGTAATGGACGCTTACTTTATCGCCCTTTTTTACTTCTTGCATATATATCGTTTAAAATAAATAAAGTGTGCAAGTTACAGTAATATCATAAATGAGCGGTTATCTTTATAAAAAATTAAGAAATTACATGTGGTACCTGCGTTTATGGGCTTTATCCCTTTTATGCCTGTTTTCAACTTCTTTTTGCTTCGCCGGGCATATTTATGATACATCTGTTAAGCCAGCGGATACAAAAACGGGAAAATATCTTCCATTGTTGAAGGCTAAAAGGGTGGCGCTGATTATCAACCAGACATCTGTGATCAATGATAAGTCATTGCTTGACATACTGTTAAGTCATAAGGTAAATGTGGTGAAAATATTTGTTCCTGAACATGGCTTCAGGGGAAGTGCGGATGCTGGTGCAAAGGTGGAAAATACAACAGATAGCGCTACAGGTATCCCGGTCATTTCACTCTACGGCAAACATAAGAAACCGACAAAGGAAGACCTTGCAGATGTGGACGTGATGTTATATGACCTGCAGGATGTGGGTGTTCGTTTCTATACCTACATATCTACGCTGGAGTACTGTATGGAAGCCTGTGCGCAGGAGCATAAAAAGATCATTGTCTTAGATCGCCCAAATCCTAATGGTTTTTATGTGGATGGCCCTGTGCTTGAAAAGGAAAATGCATCATTTGTAGGTTTACAGGCTATACCCATTGTGTATGGCATGACAGCGGGGGAGTATGCAAAGATGCTCACAGGCGAGCGATGGTATGCTAATGCAACGGACATAGACCTGGAAGTGATCAGGTGCATCAATTATACACATGGAAAGAAGTACAAACTACCTGTTGCGCCGTCTCCTAATCTCAGGACAATGGCTGCGGTGTATGCCTATCCTTCGTTGTGCTTATTTGAAGGTACCGTGGTAAGTGTTGGCAGGGGAACAGATCTGCCGTTTCAGCAATATGGCTGCCCGGAATTTGAATGGGCTTTTAAATATTCTTTTACCCCTAAAAGTGGATACGGTGCAAAGACACCCCCCTATGAAAATAAAGAGTGTTATGGTGAACTGGTAGGAGTTGATGAAGAACAGGTATTGACGCAAATTGATAACAGGTTTTGTATAAAATGGCTAAAGGGCGCATACACTGCATATCCGGATAAGACTAAATTCTTTACACAGTTCTTCACTAAGCTCAGTGGAACGGCAAAATTGGAAACGCAGTTAAAGAATGGCGATACAGAGCAACTTATACGCAATACCTGGAAACCCGGCCTTGAGGCCTTTCAAAGGATAAGAAGTAAATATTTACTTTATCCTGATTAACTGGAGGTAATAATATATAGAAAAACCATCTTTTTGATATTTTCTAACATTATTATTGTACTTTAGTACCTGATTCAAAACTCTAAAAAACAAAAATATGAAGAAGATAATGCTTACCTGTGCTATGATATGTGCCGTATCAGTCGTATCATTTGCTCAAAATGCAAATCAGTCAGTTAGTACTCCGAGTGGTCAAAATTTGGCTAACTTGCCTTCTACTACACAGATGGGCGAAGGGCGTGCTAAAGACATGAAGATACAGTATAACCTTACTGATGCACAGTATAAAAAGTCAGCAGCTATTGAAACTGAATTTTTCAATCAGCAAAGGGTGCTGCATAACAATTATGCGACCAATCCTAATAATGGTAATAACGGCCAGGCTGTTCAGAATAAAATGATAGAACTGATGGCACAAAAAGATGCGAAATACAAGCAAATGATGACTGCTGAGCAATATGCAAAATATGATGCGGGAAGGCCAAAAATGTCTGCTGCTCCTGCTTCGCAAGCAGCACCGGCTACAGCGCCACAATCTGCTGCAGGACATAATTAATAACGAGTCTGTTATAAATAAGTAAGAAAAACGCCCGGAATTTCCGGGCGTTTTTCTTATCAGGTATCTGAGATGTAATTATTGTTTGTAG
>JAOQAP010000261.1 GCA_025963465.1 Flavipsychrobacter sp. | reverse complement strand
CCAAGCAGGAACATAGGTTACGCCAGCGTACAACACGAATCATCCTACTACATACCATTCAATACGTGGTTCTTAAAGACAACGGATGGGGGAAAGACGTGGATAGAAAACCATTTTTTCGCCAATTATAATGAAGAAGGAATAGGATTTATCAACGATAATGTCGGATGGATAGGAGGTGATGAACGCATTGGTACTTTTAAAACTACTGATGGTGGTGATACATGGTATAACGATGAATCATTCGGCGTACCTACTCCGCCATACACATCTGGCACATCAGGTTTTTCAATGAACAGGTTTCGTTCTTTCGGGGACACAGTAATGTATGCCAGCGGTAACACGATCTATAAATTAAAACGTGATGCAACGGGTGTAAGAGAATTGTCAATAGGTAACGAGAGCATAGGTAATTATCCCAATCCATTTAAAGAACAAACGACAATTACATACTACCTGCCGGAAGCTGCAGATAATCTTATACTTCGGGTAATCAATATGCTGGGGCAACAGGTATATACAAAGGCCTTAGGTTCTTGCTTAAAGGGAAATAATCAATTCCTATTCAATGAAGGATTTCCCGGCGGTGTATACTACTATACTATCAGTAATGATAAATTCAGAGTAACAAGGAAAATGATGGTCATCAAATAAAACTCATGAAGAAGATCCGTTTTATTGCTTTTATATTTTTTTATTGTGTAGTGCATTCAGATGCACAGATAATTTCTACCATAGCGGGAGGTATGCAGATAGGGCACACAGGTGATGGCGGACCTGCTGCGGATGCATTACTTAATGCACCTATTGGCATTACGGCAGATAAATTCGGCAATATCTATTTTGGAGATTCCAAAAACTATTGTGTAAGAAGAATAGACGCATCGGGCACCATCACGACCATCGCAGGTAATGGCGAATATGGTTACTCCGCAAATAACATCCCGGCGACCTCTGCTGCGTTATATAGCCCTCAGTCTATCGCAGTCGATACTTTTGGAGATGTTTATATATGCGATAATGATTGCAGGATCCGTAAGGTTACAATTGCCACAGGCATCATTACTACGGTCGCAGGCAATGGAGTAAAAGGGTTTAGCGGAGATGGCAGCCAGGCGACTGCAGCAGAGCTGTATGCTGCCACAGGCATAACAGTTGACAATAGCAACAATTTGTACATCTGCGATGGCAATCACAGGATACGGAAAGTAGCACCATCAGGAATAATAACGACCATTGCAGGTAGCGGTGCAAGTGGTGATTATGGCGATGATAGAGCTGCAACATCTGCAGGATTTTTGCAGATTTATGGGCTTACAGCAGATATTCGCGGCAATGTGTATGTCGCAGATGCGAACAGCGAATGTGTGCGTAAAATTGATACTGCAGGCATAATTACTACAGTCGCCGGCAGTCATTTTGGCTCAGGTTTATACAAAGGGGACTATGGCGGCGATGGCGGCCAGGCTACTAACGCAAAACTGAACTATGCACAGCATATAGCTGTTGACAAAAACAGCAATTTATACATTGCAGATTATTACAACCACCGACTAAGAAAAGTAGATGCCGGCTCCGGTATTATTACCACAATTGCCGGTGATGGAATACCAGGATACAATGGCGACAGCAAAAATCCGGTCGTTAGTGAGCTTTATTATCCAGACGGAGTGACTATAGATAATAATGGAAAAATTTATATCGCAGACCGGAATAACAACCGCATCCGATGTATTACTTATCCTGTTTCTGTAAATGAAACTGCGTTACCTCTTGAAGAAGTCAATATGTTTCCCAATCCGAATAAAAACGAAACCACAATTAACTATACTCTACATGAGATCACGGACAATATTATTTTTCGTGTGCAAAATGCAATGGGGAGAATAATCTTTAGTAAAAACTTAGGTATTCAAAAACAAGGCATTAATCAATATCATTTTGTTGAACAACTGCCTGAAGGCATTTATTATTATACGCTCATTTGTGATAAATTCAGCACGACCAGAAAAATGATACTAACCAGATAGTTCATGCATTGGATAATTGCCAACAATAAGCACATTTGCCAGGCGACGAAAGAACTAATTGAATTAATAAAATAGATTTATTTGCGAACACTAATACAATAGCATGAAGAATTTATTGTTTATATTATGTTGGGCCATTGCTTTTAGTTCTTCCGCACAAAAGATTTATATTTCTGACACCGCATTTACGACAGGTAAAGGATATCAAGGTGCACCCGTCAGCGCCATATGTATAAGTGGCTCATGGGCTGGTCAGAGCATGGACTACGATGATGGCTGGTGGCTGGCAGAAGACATAGTTATTCCAACAGGTGCAACGTATAAATTAGATACTTTTTTTACTTATGGATATGAACGAAACAGTACATCCACATCAACTTTCAAGGCAGCATATTTACAAATCTATTCAGGAATACCTGGAGCCGGTGGTACACTTGTATGGGGAGATTCGGTAACAAATATATTGGCAAGCACTTCATTCACTGGCATGTATAAAGTTTCATCATCTTTTCCTCTTGATACAACAAGGCCTATAATGGAACTGCGATGTGGGCTTTCTCCTTCACCCGTTCTTTCTTCAGGAACTTATTGGTTCGCATGGTCCGCAAGTGGCTCTGGAAACCACTTTGTTGATGGTATTATAAAAGTATTACCCGGTCGAATAAACCCACCCGACCAAAACGCAAAACAGCATTATTATGATTATACAAATAATCTTTCTGTCTGGGAATCATGTAATGATGGGAACGCTCTCGGCTTTAACTTCATGATTATAGGAAGTGAGACGACTGGAATTACCGAGGTACATAAAAGTATAGGGCGACTTATTCAAAATTATCCAAATCCACTTACTGAATCTACTAACATTTCATATGAGCTGACAGAAACATGCATTGGAAAGCTTGCCGTTTATAATTTTATCGGTCAGTGTGTAGCGATATTGAAAGACGGCGTTATATCCGCAGGTAAGTATGAGATTACTTTCAACACTAAATCCTTACCGAATGGTATTTACTATTGTCAATTAACCACTCCATTCGGAACGGATACGAAGCAAATGTTAAAGCTTTTTTCTTCTCAATGACGATAAGCCTACGGTGGATTTTTTTTGATGACACTTACGATACCGCTGCCTCGATATTCTAATTGGCATTTCAAGCTTTATGATATAATTCACCCTGTCATTAGAATAATCATTGCCAGTAACTATAAGGGGCTTACCTTTGATGTCAATAACGAATAGAGAACGACTTACCGGTATTTAAATTGTCTGGCTTTGAAAATTGTTCACAATACGAATATTGTAGTTAAAGCCATTCAAGCCAAAAATGGTAATTCATTTTGTCCAAATGAAAAAGAAGTTTAGTGAACCACTATAATTACCAGCCTCATTGCGGTTTCTCTACTGGCATTTACATTCTATCTGACCTATAAAAGCTTTAAAACACTTGAAGCTGCCAACTTTGAAGTAGGCAAAACAATTTAAAGCCTGGATCTCAAGATAGCAATATAGATAACGTGAGGCTCATCTATATTTTAGCACCTTTGTATTTGCCAGACTATAACATTTGGCAGTCTTATCATAATCAATTTCAAAAAGATGGTCAGGGAGAATTTCGCCAATATTGTAATTATTATTTCCACAAAGAATAATCACTGTTAGTTTTTCGTTCGGTGCGGCTCTGAAGTCATGTGCCGGAATTTTCAATAAATAAGACACATCCCCTCGTACAATTACCAGAATATCTATGGTGTCAGGGTATGGATTGTATATGTAAGTGCTGCCTGGATCAACGTAGATATACTTATTTGTCTGGCTTAATCCTTTACTAGAAAAAAAGAGAATAAAAATAATGAAAAAAAGAGGTTTTTTCATAGTGATTTGGGTTTAATTAATTAAGTATTCGGGCGTTAAAATACAATAAAATAGTATCGTTAATCCCTTTATTATTTTCTATTATCTAAGCCATTTATCCTTCTCAAATAACGCATCATCGATTTATCAAATGCCAAATAAGATAATGTAGCGTATCTTAAATGTAACCTTGCTGCTAATACACATTTTCCATTATTTTTATGAGGCTATGGAAAACTATAAAGCTTTTTACATTGATAATGCTATTGCTTCCTGCGCCCCTACTAAAGTGCAAATGCCGGAAGGTCATGTAGGTCATATTTTCATCCAATATGATGAAAGTGGTAAGTCGGTGGTGTACGCATTGATAAGGGCAGCATCTTATTCTGATGCGCTGATTGAAGCCATGGAAATTCTAAAAAATGATAAAAAATAAGTATTAACGATCAATCGATTATCCCGGGTAAAGCGAACCTGCTCCAAATTCTTGTCGGACTTATCGCAAAAATCAGGGCTGACCCGAAATCACAAATGTAATTTCAGGCCAGCCCTGAGAAAGCGTAATTAATAATGTTGATCAAAAAACGCGAAAATCATCAACACCTGTTATTTGATTACTGAACTATAAGGTTTCCCATCGGATCAAAATAGACAGCTGCCTGCGGGCATATGCATTTTTGCAAAATGCCTTGCTGAGGGAAACATGGGCTTCCGGGAGGAGCCACAGTTACGCAAATACCCTGACACTGAGGCTGTGCCCAGCATACCGTATAGGCTAGCGCGAATGGCGGCACCTGGCATTGCGGACAAGTAGGAAATGGTATTGATCCACCAGCAGGAATGATGATGCCCGGCGGGCAAAAGATAGTAGGAACACATTGAAGGGGGTCATAACAAGTTGCGGATACAACAATGTCACAACTGGTATTATTAAAGATCATTGGCGGGGCAGCCTTAGATGCCACGAAGCTCAAGCATAATAATGCTAGCAGTAGAACTTTTTTCATGTTTTTATGATGTTTAAATGTGAATAAAAAAGAGATATAGGCGATCGCGTTTTTGTGTAAAAAATTAGTTAAATAGTGAAGAAGGTAGATATATAATCAGGTGCCAGTCACCAGGACATTATACTTTTCATAAGTACATATTCCACGCCGGAGCGACAGCTAGCAAGGGGGATAAAAGAACCTGGCATGAGACACAGCTAATGCCAATTTCGTTTTATAATTATCCACTCATTAACTCTTACCAAACACCAATGCCAATGTCATCAAGAGAGCCTCCGCCGCCGCAACCAGACCAAAAGGCTGTATTGACGGTATTCCCTAAGCAGGTGGAGCTATTCAGGCTCGGAGCTCCTAGGCACGATGGCGCACATGGAGTGCTTACGCCAAGCGCCGGAGGCGTGCAGAGCCATGATGCAGGACAGGCGGAAAAGACCACTTTGGCATCTGTCCACTCAAAGGTTGTAGTTCCTGCAGGTACGGGAGCAGTTGCTACCATCCATCCCACCATCGTTTGGAACGTGCTCCAGTTTGGATATGTTGCGCTCGTGAAAGGAGCGAGCGTAACCGGGTTGCCGATAAGATCTCCGCATGCGTCAGGAGCGGATGGGTCAACGGCATACAGGTAGATCGTAGCAGTGCAGGGAGACCCGTTTTTCATCGCTACAGCAGCATTTTGTGCAAACGCACTACCTGTCATGAAAAGTAGCGCAGCAAAAGTTATTATTTTTTTCATCGCTAAAATTTTAAAGTTCCTACTCTGTAAAGGCTTTTCGGATACCGCCTACAATAAAATACATGTGGCCACATTGTTCTTAGTGTATGGCAAAATTGAAACTTATATTTTTATCGTCCTACAGGCAAAAAACTGGAAACTTAAAATTCCCTGCTCCCCGACAGCAAAGGTATCGGCCTGCTCCGTGAAAGGACAAGGTCGGCACTTCCGCATGCGCTTTCGTTTGTGAATGTGCGCAACAAAATCTCCACACTCAACGCTTTTGAACCGCATCTATCGATGTAGTATTTTCTTGCTGCACAACCTGTGCTCCTTTCCTCCGCAGCCCGTATTGCTGGTCGCTATCGGTAGCAGACATTGAGGCGAAGCCGAAAGGCTTAACCTTTTAAAAGCAAGAACCATATGGCAACACAAACAAACCTCTCCCGTCTCATGCGCATCTCGTGGGACATACAACGGCGCAAGTACACAATGACACGCTCCAAGGCGCTCATGGCAGCGTGGGCGATCCTGCAGAACGAAGAAGTGACCGTGCAATACCTCTCACGAAAGCTCAACCATGGCAAGCCGGTATCAGAACGAATTGCAGGGCAGTTCGTATTGTTCAATCAGTAACCAATTTTTAAAACCATAAAAAGCAACAGCATGGAAATCACAGG
>JAOQAP010000245.1 GCA_025963465.1 Flavipsychrobacter sp. | reverse complement strand
ACCTGTTCGACTGGCGCATCTGTTATTTCGTAGGTGGCGGGCTGGGCTTGTGCCTGTTGTTCCTGCGCATTCACGTCTTTGAATCGGGCATGTATGACAGCATAAAGGAGAAACAAGTACAGAAGGGCAATTTCTTTATGTTCTTTACCAGCGCCCGCCGTTTCAAAACCTACCTGCTGGCCATTCTTATAGGCCTGCCTACGTGGTATGTTATCGGTATCCTTATTACTTTTTCCAAAGAGTTTGCCCACAACTTCGGCTTCGCAGACAATGATCCTGTAGACCCGGGCAAAGCAGTAATGCTGGCCTATGTGGCCATATCTATAGGCGACCTGCTGATAGGCTTTGTGAGCAACTGGCTGCAGAGCCGTAAGAAAGCATTGTACATATTTTATGGTATCACCCTCGTAAGTATAGTAATGTATTTTTCGCAGAGGGGCGGTAACTCTACTACCATGTATGCCATATGTATGCTGATGGGCTTTGGTACCGGTTTCTGGGCATTGTTCGTTACTATGGCTGCAGAGCACTTTGGTACCAACCTGCGTGCTACTACTGCCACTACAGTGCCTAATATGGTGCGTGGCTCATTGCCACTGATGCTGATGCTGTTCACAGCGCTTAAGCCAGGCTTTGGCTATATAAATGCAGGCGCGCTTACCGGTGTTGTGGTCATGACCATTAGTGTTATAGCAGTCTTCATGACCGATGAGACCTTCGGTAAAGACCTACACTTTGTAGAAGAATAATTGTTCCCTTTATTACTTATGTAAGTTCCTGTCCCAGCGGTGCAGGCGGCGATTAGTATGCTTGCTGTAGCCACTGCCTGCAGGAGTGTACCATGGGGTATGCGACCGGGAGCGCATATGCCGCACTTTTCCCCTGCGACCATGAATATCTACCCTGTCTGCCCTGCAGCTGCTAATAGTGCAAATAACAACGATCAGAAACAGCAGAGCGGATAGCGTTTTTCCCATGTCGTAAAATTATAGGAATTTTCCGGTTTGGCAAGTGCACCCCAATATTTACACGATTCACCCCATTAACATCAGATTAGTATTATAGCGCACTGATTTTCAGGAAACAACACTTAGATTTGCGCCAATACAGTTTTAATAATATTTTTTATGGGTAATGTTACAT
Source organism: Flavipsychrobacter sp. (assembly GCA_025963465.1). Classification (GTDB taxonomy): domain Bacteria; phylum Bacteroidota; class Bacteroidia; order Chitinophagales; family Chitinophagaceae; genus Nemorincola. The sequence continues at coordinate 3,374 of JAOQAP010000245.1, read as the reverse complement.
GCCGTAATTGTGGTAATGAAAATGTTTACTTCAAAGAAGTAAACGATAATGTTGTTCATTATGATTGTCTTGATTGCAACTATGAATGGTCTGCACCACCTGTGAGGGAAGGGCAGGTACTATTCAATATTGCAGCAGGCATTGCAGGTATAGGGCTTATTATATACGGTGTATCATATATACTCACTCACCTGCATGATGCGTTCAATCATCAATCACCTATAGTGTTGCTGTCTGCAGGTACTTTCCTGGTTGGGATGTTTGCGTATCGGTCGCTGAGGACCTACCGGCTGATCAGGAAATAACAGTAGTTTATTTTTACCATAGTCCACTTGTTCAAAACGCTCCTTTACCGGGAGCGTTTTTTTTATGGCCTGATAACCGATACGGCATGCGTATTGTGATAAAAAAATATATTTTCTGAGCAACAGACAATAATGATTTGACTTGCATTTTTATGTATATTTGGTGCAACGAAATGCTAACTTTAATCACATTATTTTACCCCATATTTTAAATGATCAGTATGAAGAAGCTCCTTATTGTTTTGCTCATATGCCTGGCAGGTACATTCACAGCCTGCAAAAAAGAATCTGCTTATAAATTTTCCGGTAGCATAGAAGGAGTAGATAATAGCAGTTGCGGCGGTTACATTATCAAGATAGATGGAAAAAACAAATACCGGTGTACCACATTTCCGGCCGGCAGTAATGTTACTACAGCATCCCACTTTCCTATACAGATAAACCTGAACTATACAGAAGCGGGCAAGTGCCTGGCAAACCAATATATTGTTATCTCATCGATGATCATCACTTATTAAGAGTAATAATTATTTATGACACACATTAAGACCGGTGACCAGGTGGCGCTAAAGCAACATGCCGATATGAAATGGACCGTTTCTTATGTGGAAGGAAATAAGATATACTGCTACCGCATAGGGGAGCAGGAAAGGGTAGACTCTATAGTAGCTGACGCTAATCAACTCATACCTTACCATCACGGTGAAGATACAGCAGGCGCTTAAAACAATTAATAAAATTTAGTGGAAATAACTCACATAATTGATTATCAATCAATTAATTGTTATTTAAAATATTGACGAAAAACAAGCTTAAATGCGCTATTTTATCGATATTATGTGGAGAAGTAGTGTTTTTGCACTTTATTTTACATCAGGTAGATGATGTAATAGATTATTAACCAATTATTTGAATTTTATTTACAATCTCTGAGATAATTAGCCCAGATGGTCTTCATCATCCTGTTGGCTATAGATATGGCATCATTCTCGTTGTTGCCGGGCACCACCAGCCAGTCCATGCATTTATGTCCTCCTTCGGTAGTAAGATGAACAATATCCTTGTTGTTGACAATGTCTAACCGGCTTGCCGATTGTGGAATGTTGTTCTTAAATATGACCCTGTACCCGTGCATATTATAATGTATAGAAATATCGTACCATCGAATGAAGGGATTGTCAATTATGGTTTTTGTATATACAACACCCGTGTTCTTTCTTCGTGCGGAATGGCCTGACTCAGCTGTTGCACTCCGTTTATGGTGCAGGCCATAATAGCATTATAGCACTCGAACGGCGGGTGAGAAAATGCTTTGGTGTAGGTAAATATCTTATGTGTTTGCCCTGAAGGGGTAAAATCCGTTAGGTAAAAGCTGGTATTAGCCGCCGGAAACGAAATGACGTAAGAATAGCCCTGTTGCACCATCTCTTCGCCAAAGAGGATGAGGGAGGTGTCGCCCGTATAATAGGTATAAGATAGGGTGTACTCAGCCACTAAGGTATCGGAGGCGCCGGAGCGATAATACCGGTAAATGCGTGCGTGCTGGTAGTCATCGTGGGTAAAGCCAGCTGCCAGCAGGTTGATAATACCTGATTTGCAGATCACATCTTCGCTTTTCTTACCGCATGAGGTGAGTAGCACTGCGGCAATGGCAAAATAAGCCAGGTATTTCATATACGGGTGCTTTGAGGTGAAACAAATATATTGTCTTTTCCTGTTCAGTGTTTTCATATTCGGGAAAAATTGGAACTCTTATCCATCCTGATAATGAGCTCCATAAATACCCCTGATCTCAAAAACTTCCGGCTGTCTAAGAATAGCACTGGCACGCTATTTATAACAAATAAGTGCAACTTGTTCATAGTTGCAAATTCGTGTGTGTTGAGACCGGTGGCTACTGCTGCCGGTCTTTTTGCTGGTGCAGGGGAGCACCAATTTTGCTTGCCTGCATTAATATCTTCTCACTATTTTTTGGCATCTTCTCATATCTTCTCTATATTTGTAGTATAAATACGGGCTATGAACGATCTTATTACAGACCTGAGAAGACATTATGAGAAGTTAGAGAAGGATAGAGAAGTTTTAAACACTACTCTTCTCAAATTGAGAGAACTCATAGAACTGAATGAGAAGAATAGAGAAGATGTGCTAAAGCAACCTTCTCAACCAGCACAGTCAATCCGGCAACCAGTGCCTGCAGACCTAAGCAGTACCGCCGCAGCGGCTATACCACCGCCGCTAACCACTGCCCGCGAAAACCTGGAGAAGGCACGACGGAACCTGCCCAATGGTAACAGCCTGCAATCCTACAACCCCAATACCAACTGGCAGAAGAAGATCTTGTATGTGCTGAACCTGCTGGGCAAACCGGCCACCGCCAAAGAAATAGCCCAAAAGATAAAGGAACTGGAGCCGGACAGCCAGCAAAGTGTGGACAAATCGGTAGAGCTGACGACATCGCGGATGAATAAGGCAGGGGAGATAGCCGCCCAAAAAGAAGGGGTAAAGAATTACTATTCGTTGAAAATTATAATGTAAGTAAATTTAGTATGGTATGGTTTTACTTTCATACACATAAATACTTGTGTATGAAAGATAATGTGAAAAGATCCATAGCCTCGATAGCAGCTGTAATGTTGCCTTTATGCAGCTTTGCTGCGGACAATGCAAGGCAATTCAGTTTTACAGCTAACCTCATCTCTGCCGGCAATTTTATACTGCTGATAATGGCCGTCATTTGTATTTTCCAGTATTTCTTCCGGAAAGATGAGGACCACAACTCATTCCATGTATTCAATTTTATCTCGGTCATCCTGTTTTACTGGGGGAGCCTGGCATTCCTTATCAACCACAGAACGTTTTACCCCGGCTTTGAACATTTGTCACCTGCCCGGTGTGTGGAGCACCTGTTCTTTGCAGTTGATATCTTCGTTATCAAGCACTGGATCATAGCCTTGGGTGCTATCCTCAATGTTCTGTACCTGGCAGGCATACGCCCGCAGCCTGACTACTATACCTATGGAATAAGGCAGGATGTGGAATAGTTTTTCTGGATACTTGTTTCTTGAT